>JACQQZ010000005.1 GCA_016206755.1 Candidatus Omnitrophota bacterium | reverse complement strand
TCGAGGGAGCGGTATTGAATGGCTTCGGCCAGATGCTCCGTCTTGATGGGGTCGCAATTTCCCAAGTCGGCGATTGTGCGAGCCACCTTGAGAATTTTGTCGTAGGCGCGCGCGGAAAGCCCAAGCTCCGTCAGCGCTCTTTTGATGAGCTCCCGCCCCTCTCCGGAGATTTGGACATGGCGTTTCATTTGACGGTGCCCCATTTGGGCGTTGCACCAGATCGCGTCTGGCTGGAATCTTGAAGTTTGCTTTTGCCGCGCGTCCAGAACGCGCGCCCGCACCTGCTCCGACGACTCGCACGCGCCGGCTGTTGTCATCTGCGCAAAGTCCACCGCGGGAACCTCGACGTGCAGGTCCATTCTGTCCCACAGCGGCCCCGAAATTTTATTCCGGTATTTTTGGATTTGGAGGGCGCTGCACCGGCAGGCGCGCCGGGGATCGGTCGAGTACCCGCAGGGGCAGGGATTCATGGCTGCGACCAGCATGAAATGCGCGGGAAAAGTCAGCGTGTGCGTCGAGCGCGTGATGGTGACCTGCCCATCCTCGAGCGGCTGGCGCAGCGCTTCAAGGGCATTGCGATGAAACTCCGGGAGCTCGTCGAGGAAGAGGACGCCGTTGTGCGCCAGCGACACTTCACCGGGCCGGGGAATCGACCCGCCGCCGATGAGGCCGACGTCCGAGACGGTGGGATGTGGCGAGCGAAAAGGGCGCTGCCGGATGAGCCCCTGTTTTTGAAGCGTAAATCCGGCCACCGAGTGAATGGCGGTTGTGGCCAGCGATTCTTCCAGCGTCATCAGCGGCAAAATGGAGCTCAGGCGCTTGGCCAGCATCGTTTTTCCGGTGCCCGGGGGCCCGATCAGGAGAATGTTGTGTCCGCCTGCGGCTGCAATCTCCATAGCCCGCTTGGGCAGCAGCTGTCCTTTGATGTCGGCGAAATCCAGGCCTTCTTCAGAAAGCCGGACAGGGGCAGGGTCGGTTTTTTGTAAGGGGGTCCACGGCATTTTCCCCGAAAGCATCTCCACGGCTTCAGTCAAAGACCGGACGGGGTGAATTTCCACGCCTTCGATCGAGGCGACTTCCAGGGCATTTTCCGAGGGGATCAACAACCGTTGTCCGGGAGCGGATTGGGCGCAGGCCAGGGCAATCGGCAGCACCCCCGCCACCGGCCGCACAGCTCCGTCGAGCGACAGCTCTCCGATGACCGTTGTCTGCGCCAATGCTTCCTGGGGCAGCTGATCTGTGGCGGCCAAGACCCCTAAGGCAATGGGCAGATCGAAAGCAGGGCCTACTTTTTTCAGGTAGGCCGGGGCAAGGTTAATGGTCAGGCGCCTGACCGGCCACTGAAACCGGCTGTTGGTCAATGCCGCCTTGATGCGGTCTTTGCTTTCTTTGACGGCCGGGTCGGGAAGCCCCACCAAAATGACGGAAGGCAGACCGGCGGAAACGTCGATCTCAACCGTAACTTCAGGGGCGTTGATCCCAAGCAAGGCGCGTGAGGCAACCGTTGCGAGCATCGTCGTGGCGTGGTAGAATCCTTTTTAACCACGAGCGGGGGTTTTCACCTTAACACGCACCTTTGGAGTTTGTCAAGCCGCCTGCCTTCCGGCAGGGAGGCCCCGAATCCATGAAACATCTGATTCAACAATTGCTCAACAATCGTGTTTTGTGCGCCACGCTCTTGGGGTGGTTGGTCGCTCAGAGTTTGAAAGTTTTGTTGGGTGTTGTCCGCGAGAAACGATTTAATTTTCGCTGGTTTGTCGGCACGGGGGGAATGCCCAGCGCGCATTCTGCCGGCGTTTCTTCGCTGGCCACTGCCATTGGGATGACGCAGGGGTTTTCTTCCCCGTTGTTTGCCGTCTCACTCATCTTTGCCTTGGTGACCATGTTCGATGCCCAGGGAGTGCGCCGTGCGGCGGGCCAGCAGGCGAAAATATTGAATGCCATCGTTGAAGATATTTATTGGAAACGGCCGATTGCCGAGACCCGCTTAAAAGGGCTTCTGGGGCATACCCCCGTGGAAGTGTTTGTGGGCGCGGCCATCGGTATTTTATTGGCCATTGCTTGCGTGTCGGCCTAGGGAAGATGAGAGGAAATCTTTGAACCAGCGCTCCCTGATCTTAGGCGTTGTCGGCGGTTGTGCCGTTGTTATTATTCTTTTGGGTCTTGGGTTTTGGCTGAGCAACCGGCCGATCGCTGAGATCCCTTCCACGCCCCCGTCACTCATGGCCACAACTTCTTTGGCCGGGGCAGCTTCTCCGGCTCCGGTGACGACCTTCAGTCCGGTTTCGGCGCCGGTCAAGGCGCTGATGACGCAGGCGGATCAAGCTCTGACGGAAGGCAGATGGCCGCAGGCGCGACAGCTCTATCAGAAAATTTTGCAGAACCACCCGGACAGCGCCGCGGCTTCCGAAGTGCAGCAGAAACTTGGGGAAGTCAACGTTCGCCTTCTCTTTTCGCCCAACGCCGACCCCGGCGCGCCTTTCTACACCTCTTATGAAGTTCAGTCGGGCGACACATTGGGAAGGATTGCCCGGCAGCACAAGACCACGGTGGGCTTGATTCAGAAGGCCAACGGGTTGGCCGGGGATAAAATTCTGGTGGGGCGATCTTTGAAAATCCCCACAATCAAATTCAGCATGGTCGTCGACAAATCTCAGAACGCCCTGACCCTGAAGGCCGGCGAGGAAGTGATCAAAACTTATTCGGTTTCCACCGGAAAAGACAACAGCACTCCCATCGGGACATTTACGATCGTCAATAAGCTTGTCGATCCGCCCTGGTACACGGCCCAAGGCGTTGTCCCGGCCGGAAGCCCCGAAAATATCCTGGGAACGCGGTGGATGGGATTTTCCAAGCCCGGATTCGGCATTCACGGCACCACGGACCCGGCCACCATCGGCAAAGCCGTGACGGCAGGCTGCGTGCGCATGCGCAACAATGAAGTCGAGGAGCTTTACACGATGATTCCTCTAGGAACCGAAATTACCATTGTGGATTAGAGCCAAAATAAACCCAGCCAACACGCTGGAAATTTCCGGCCGGAGGCGCCTGTGGCGGTGATTCTGGATTTTGAAAAACCAATTCTCGAGCTTGAGCGCAAAATCGAAGAGCTCAAAACGCTCAGCCGCGATAAAAAGATGGATCTCAACGATGAGATCAAGCGTTTTG
>JACQQZ010000043.1 GCA_016206755.1 Candidatus Omnitrophota bacterium | reverse complement strand
TCGGAGAGCGATGGGGAGAAATTTGCGAAGCGTACGGCGTTGGCGTCATTCCGATGGACATTCCATGGGGCAATTCTCCGCCGGCGGAAGAGGTCGCCGGGGTTCTCGGGCAGCATCCAAAAGCAAAAGCTGTTTTTGCAACATTGTGCGAGACCTCTACCGGCGTCACGCAGGACATTCGCGGATTTGCCGCGGCGGTCAAACCGACTTCGGCTGTGCTGGTGGTCGATGCCATCAGCGGATTGGGCGCGGAACCGCTCGACATGGATGCCTGGGGCGTGGATGTGGTTGTCTCCGGCTCTCAAAAGGCGCTGATGCTGCCTCCGGGATTGGGTTTTATCGCTGTTTCTCCGAAGGCCTGGAAAGAGGTGGAAGCGTCCAGACTTCCGAAATATTACTTCAGCTTGCCGTTGGCCAAGAAAGTTTGGGAGAAAGAACAGGACACGCCGTTTACTCCGGCCATCTCTTTGATGGTGGCGTTGGCCGCCGCGCTGAAGCTGATTCGCCAGGAAGGCGTGGACAACATCATTGCCCGCCACCGCAAAAACGCAGAGCTCATTCGAAAAACCGCCCAAAACTTGGGACTGGAACTGTACGCGAATCCCCGGTGCGCTTCCCGCGCGGTGACGGCCATTAAAGTTCCCGCCGGCGTCGATGGAAAGCAGCTCGTCAGGATGATGAAGGAACAGCACAACATTACGGTGGCCGGTGGACAGGCGGAACTGGCCGGAAAAATCTTCCGCATCGCTTCCATGGGCTACATTCAAACCGCGGACATCCAGGCGGCCCTGGCGGCGCTCGGACAAGTCTTAAGGACGCTCGGTTGGAATGCGGGGTTCAAGGCCGGCGCCAAGGCATGAGCTCTTACAGAGTCCTCATCAGCGACGCCTTGTCGGAGCAGGGCGTCAAAATTCTGCGGGAAGACAAGTCCATTCAAGTGGACGTGAAGCTCAAGCTTCCTCCGGCCGAGCTGAAAAAGATCATCGTCGATTACGACGCCCTCATCGTTCGAAGCGGCACGCAGGTGACCGCCGATCTGATCGATTCGGCCAAAAAACTCAAAGTCATCGGCCGCGCCGGCGCAGGACTCGACAACGTCGACGTCGAAGCAGCTTCCAAGCGGGGCATCATCGTGATGAACGCAGCCGGCGGCAACACCGTTTCAACGGCCGAACACGCTTTTTCGCTGATGATGAGCATGTCGCGCAACATCCCCCAGGCCTGCGCGTCGCTCAAAGGCGGCAAATGGGAACGCACGAAGTATCAAGGCGTGGAATTGTATCGAAAAACGCTCGGAATCATCGGACTCGGGCGCATCGGCAAGGAAGTGGCCAAGCGCGCCATGGCGTTTGGCATGCAGGTCATTGCCTTTGATCCGTTTCTTTCGCTGGGCAAGATTCAAGAAATGGAAATCGAACCGGCCTCTCTGCCGGAAATTTTGAAACGCGCCGATTACATCACCGTGCACACGCCGATGACGGACGAGACGCGCCACATGATCTCCGACAAGGAATTTGCCATGATGAAAAAAGGCGTGCGCATCATCAACTGCGCCCGCGGCGGGATCATTGAAGAGCAGGCGCTCATCCGGGCCATCAAAGCCGGCACGGTGGCCGCGGCATCTCTGGACGTATTTGAAGAAGAACCGCCTCAGGCGAGTTTGGAATTGCTCAAAATGGATCAGGTGGTGGTGACGCCGCACCTGGGCGCCTCGACGGAAGAGGCGCAGCTTTCCGTGGCGGTGGACATCGCCGCCGGCGTGCGCGACGCCCTGTTGGGCCGCGGCATTCGAAACGCCGTCAACGTGCCCTCTGTCGACGGTGAATTGTACAAGATACTCGAGCCGTATTTGCGCCTGGCGGAGGCCCTGGGGAGCACGCAGGCGCAGATGACCGAAGGACACATGCAGGAAGTGCGCGTTCGCTACGTCGGGGACTTGGTCAAATACGAACTGGCCCCGCTGACGCTGTCTTTCATCAAGGGCCTGCTGACCCCCTCTTTGCAGGAAACAGTCAACTATGTCAATGCCGCCATCCTCGCCCGCGAACGGGGCATCAAAGTCATCGAATCAAAATCCACCGAATCCGAAGACTTTGCCACGCTCATCTCGACGGAAGTCCGGACCGACCGCGCCAAATTGCGCGTCGACGGCGCATTCGTCACCCGCCGCGATCCGCGCATCGTTCGCATCGATGAATTTTATGTGGAGGCATTGCCCCATGGACAGATGGTGATCATTCGCACAAAAGACCAGCCGGGATTCATCGGCAAAATCGGGACGATTTTAGGGGCCAACGGCGTCAACATCGGCCGCATGACGTTCGGCCGGACCCGCGCCGGGGGAGAAGCCCTGAATGTCTTCAATGTGGATGGCCTGGTCACACCGGAAGTCTTGAAAAAAATCAAAGCGTCTCTGGACCCGTCGGACGAAGTCCGCCTCATCAAACTCTAAAGAACAATACGCGCATGCCCAACAACATCGTTGTCGTCGGCGCCCAGTGGGGAGATGAAGGCAAGGGCAAGATCATTGACATGCTTGCCGAATCGATGGACGT
>JACQQZ010000046.1 GCA_016206755.1 Candidatus Omnitrophota bacterium | reverse complement strand
GTTCACGCGAGGTTCTGAAAGGCGCTCTTAAGGAATGGGGATAAAAATTGCGGGGGCGGTGTTTTCGGGCAATCATACTCTTAAATATACCTAAAAGCAGGGAGGAATAACAAGATTTTTCCTAAATTTATTTACGATTAAATCACGATGTTGACCAGCTTGTTCGGAATGACAACGGTTTGGCGGAGGGGCTGATTGTTGAGCCATTTTTGGACATTGGGGTCAGCCAGAGCCATTTTTTCTAAAACGGCCTTGTCCGCATCGGCTGGGGCGGTCAATCGGGCCCGGACCTTGCCGTTGACTTGAACAATCAATGTGACTTCGGAAGTTTTCAGGGCAGCAGGGTCAAAGGTAGGCCATGTGCGGCGGGTCAACGAATCGGTATGCCCCAATTGTTGCCAGGCCTCTTCCGCCAAGTGCGGGGCAAAAGGATAGAGGAGCTGGACGAGCGTCTCCACCCCTTCTCGAAAACCGGCCGCTGATTCTGTCTGTTCTTGCAACGCATTGGATAATTCCATCAGGGCGCTTAAAGCCGTATTGAACTTGAACGATTCGAGATCATCGGTCACGCGCTTGATGGCCCTATGGATTTTCCGGCGCAAATCTCCTGCGGCAGCCGACGCAGGGACCGGCTTTGCCTTTTCGGACAATGCCCAAACGCGATTGAGGAAGCGTTCTATGCCGCCGATCGCCTTGTCGTTCCACTCCAACTCATCTTCCGGAGGCGCAGCAAATAAAACGTAGCCGCGCACCGTGTCGGCTCCGTATTTTTGAATGAGCTCATCCGGATCGACGACGTTGCCGCGGGATTTGGACATGACGGCCCCGTCCTTGAGCACCATCCCCTGCGTCAACAAGCGCTGAAACGGCTCGCCCGTCTTCGTCAAACCGGCATCGCGCAAAAATTTGGTAAAGAACCGGGAGTAGAGAAGATGCAGGATGGCATGTTCAACGCCGCCGATGTATTGATCGACCGGCATCCAGTAGTCGGCCTCCTCCGGACGAAACGGCAGCTTTGTTTCCCGGGGGCTGCAGTAGCGTAAAAAATACCAGGAGGAATCGATGAACGTGGCCATCGTGTCCGTTTCCCGCCTGGCCGGTTGCTGGCACTTGGGGCACTTGATTTCCACGAACGCCTTGACCTTGGCCAGCGGGCTGCCCCCCTCCCCGGTCATCGGGGCTTCCCCGGGCAGCTCGACGGGAAGCTGGTTTTCCGGCACAGGAACGGTCCCGCACGATCTGCAGTAAACAATCGGGATCGGCGTTCCCCAATAACGCTGCCGCGAAATCAGCCAATCGCGCAGACGCCACTGCACGGTACGGCGGCCCATCTTTTGCGATTCCATCCAAGCGGCAATTTCTTTTTTGGCGGCATCGCTCGGGTGGTCGTCGAATTGCTTGGAGCTGACGAGCGTGCCAACCTCTTCGTATGCCTGCTTCCAGGCCGAGGCGTCATCCTCCAAGGGGACTGTCCCTTGAGGGGGCTGAATCACCACGCGCATCGGAAGATCGTGCGCTTTGGAAAACAAGAAGTCGCGTTGATCATGCGCGGGGACTGCCATAATCGCACCGGTCCCGTACTCCACCAAGACATAATCGCCGATCCAGATCGGGATCGGCTCTTGGTTGACGGGGTTGATGGCATAAGCGCCGGTGAATACACCGTCTTTGGGACGGTCTTCGGAGAGGCGTTCTTCTTTGGATTGCCGACGAACTTTTTCGATGAATGCCCGGACTTGCGCGGCCTGCGGCTTGCCGGCGATGAGCTTGGAAACCAGCGGATGCTCCGGGGCCAGCACGACATAGGTGGCGCCGAAGATGGTATCGGGGCGCGTCGTAAAAACAGGGATTTTCTCGCCCGACCCCTGTACCCAAAACCAGATTTCAGCCCCTTCGCTCTTGCCGATCCAATTTTTTTGCATCGTTCGAACGCGCTCCGGCCAAGCGGTCAGTTGATCTAAATCTTTCAAAAGCTCCTCCGCATAAGCCGTAATTTTGATAAACCACTGCTCGAGCTCTTTGCGCTCAATGGGAATTTGGCAGCGCCAACATTTCCCATCGATGACCTCTTCATTGGCCAAAGTGGTTTGACAGGAGGGACACCAGTTCACGGGGGCGTGCGTCCTGTAGCATAATCCCTTCTCGAACATCTTGAGGAAAATCCACTGATTCCAGCGGTAGTATTCGGGCGTATGCGTGGCCACGCGGCGCGACCAGTCGTACGAAAACCCCAAGCGCCTGAGCTCCATTTCCATCTGCTCGATGCAGCTGTCGGTCCAAGCGCGCGGGGCCACGCCGCGCTTGATGGCTGCATTCTCCGCCGGCTGGCCGAAGGCGTCGTAGCCCATCGGGTGCAGCACGTTAAACCCGCGGCGCCAGCGGTAACGGGCCAAAACATCGCCGATGGTGTAGTTGCGGACATGGCCCATGTGAATGCGGCCGGAAGGATACGGGAACATTTCCAGGAGATAATATTTTGGCCGCGCGGGATCGGCGTCGGCGCGGAAGGCGGCGGATTCCCGCCAGCGATCCTGCCATTTGGATTCAAAGGTGGAAAAAGGGTAGGTCATGTTTGGCTCGTCGACGAGATTCTAACATGGGGATAAGACCGTTGACAACGTCGGGTAACAACAGTTAGACTGGGTTTCTTACCTCATTCGCTGGTCCGGCAGAATTTGTGGGGCTGTGGCGCAATTGGTAGCGCGCTTCCATGGCATGGAAGAGGCCGAGAGTTCAAATCTCTCCAGCTCCACCATTTCACATTCGCTTCGCCTTGCCCTTTGCGTTTCGCCTTCGCTGGGCCGCCCAGGCAATCACAAAAGCCGGAAGATAAGCCGCCGCGCCCATCACGATGGCCAGCAAAGCCATCCCAAAAATCGTCGCCAATGAAATTTGTGCGGCGTTGGAATCCGGCAGGTACTCGCCCAAAACGGACTGGCCCAATGCGTAACCGGCGGTGTAGATGAGAACGGTGGTCAGAGGATTATTGGACACCAGGGCTCCGGCAACAGCCACCGGAACATTGAGCTTTAGAAAAGCGGCGCACGCCCCTGCCGCAATCGCGCCCGTGCCGGGCATTACTCCGAGGAAAACACCGAGGGAAAACGCAAAAGCAAGCCGGTGGGGAGGTTCTTTAAAATTCCAGAGTGCTTTAAGGCGTCCTCTGAGATTGGCTATGATCCTGCCCCCGGTTTATTGGCCGCAGCAAACGCCTTGATGCCTTCAAAAACTTCGACGGGGAGAAGAAAAATAACCGTGTTGGAAGCCGTTGGGCCCAAACCGTCGATGGTTTGAAGGGTTCGGAGCTGCATGGCCCCCGTGGAAGAGAGCATCGTTTTGGCGGCAGCGGCCAAATTCTCGGCAGCCAGCTTGTCCCCTTCGGCCTTGGTAATCGTCGCGCGTTTCTCGCGTTCGGCGGAGGCCTGGCGCGACATCATCTTCTTCAGCTCTTCCGGCATGTCAATGTCTTGGACTTTGATGGCGCTGACCTCGAGCCCCCAAGATTTGCTGGCGGTAGCCACGTTCTGCTGAATCGCCTGGCCAATCTGCTCGCGTTCAGCCAAGAGCTCATCCAAAGTCATTCCTCCGATGACGTCTCGCAGCGCCGCTTGCGCATACTGAGAGATGGCGTAGCGGTATTCCTGAACTTTGATGACGGCGGATTCCGCATCGGACACTTTGTAGTAAACAACCCCGTTGATGGAAACCGGAATGTTGTCTTTGGTAATCACCTGCTGCTTGGGGATCTCCTGAGTGAGGATCCGCATATCCACCGTGCGGGTCCATTCCACCAAAGGGATAATGAAATTCAGGCCCGGGCCCAACGTTCGGGAATAACGGCCGAGCGTGAAAACGATGCTCGTTTCATACTGCTGAACAATTCTCGCCCCGAGAACAACCAATACCAACGCAACAGCTCCAACAATCATCCACATGGATGCCTCCTTAAATGAATGGTGCCGGGAGTGGGACTTGAACCCACACGGCCTTGCGACCACCGGTTTTTGAGACCGGCGCGAATGCCAATTCCGCCATCCCGGCTAAAGGTGCGTCTTACTTCGACCGGCGTGTTGCAAAATTTTCAATCGTCTCAGCCAAACGTTCGATGCGCCCCTGGCCGGAGACCTCCAGTTCTATCGATCCAACGCCGGCAGATTCCAACCGGCGCTTGGCCTCTTCGCTGGTGGCCGCCCCATAGCAGACGACGTCGCGCGGGCGCCAACTGCGGCCCCCCATCTGCATGGAGGTCAAATGTTCCATGGCCACGGTGCGCCCTTCACGGAGCACATCCAGATTGATCAAAACCAGATCGGGCCGCACGTCCAAGCGCCGCGCGTTCTCCCGGGAAAGCGCTTGATCGATCACGTATTCGCGCCCCGGCCAATTTCGTTTTTCAAGTTCTTGCTTGAGCGCGGTTGCGGTCGCCTCCACCGGATCGACCATCAGGATGCGCAGGATGCCTTCGGAGGAATCCGAGGGAGCAGCCGGAGCCGCCGGCCTTCCCTCCGCTTCAGAAATGGCTTTCATCAGCGACGTTAAGCTCAGCGGCTTTTCCAAAATCTTCGTCGGTTTTAATTCCCGCAAGCGATCCGCATGGCTGGACGCATACGCTGTGACGATAATCACGGGGAGATTCGCATCGCGCCGGCGGATCATCTCCAGAAGACCGAGGCCTTGGGCGCGCGGCAAACGCAGATCCAAAAGCACGATGTCGACGGGAATGTTGTTGAGATGCCCGATGGCTTCCTCGCCGGACACCGCTTGGTACACGCGGTAATCGTGCGCCAGGAAAAAATCTCCCAGCGTGCGGGTCAGCTCTTGCTCATCATCGACAATCAGAATGCGGCGTTGAGATCCCATGAACAGGAAAGTTTTTCAGACCGTTTGGTAGGCGCCGATCTTACGGTACTTATCGTACCGTCCCTCGACCAATTCCTCCGGCTCCAATGGGTCGAGTTCTTTCAGATAGCGCTTAATGAAAACTCTGATGTTTTCGGCGGTCGCCGCGGAATCCCGGTGCGCCCCGCCCAGGGGCTCTTCCACGACAGCATCGATCAAATCCAACTTCAAGAGTTCCGAGGCCGTCAGCCGCAACGCCTCGGCTGCCAGGGGGGCCTTGGCGCGGTCTTTCCACAAAATGGCGGCGCACCCTTCCGGAGAGATGACCGAGTAGTAGGCATTTTCCAAAACAGCCACGCGGTCGCCCACGCCGATTCCCAGGGCGCCGCCCGAACCGCCCTCCCCGATGACAAAGCAAACAATGGGTACTCTCAGCTGCGCCATTTCCCGAAGGTTGAGCGCAATGGCCTGCGACTGACCGCGCTCTTCCGCGCCGATGCCGGGGTAGGCGCCCGGGGTATCGATGAAAACGACGACGGGCAAAGAGAATTTTTCGGCCATCTGCATGAGGCGCAGGGCCTTGCGATAACCTTCCGGATGCGCGCTGCCGAAGTTGCGCATGAGATTTTCCTTGGTATCGCGCCCCTTCTGATGCCCCATCACCAGCACTTTCTGCCCTTCAAATTTCGCGAAGCCGCCGATGATGGCTTTATCGTCCCCAAACAGCCGGTCCCCGTGCAGCTCCACAAAGCCGGTCATGAGCATGTTGATGTAATCCAGGGTGTACGGCCGCTGGGGATGGCGCGCCAACTGAACACGCTGCCACGGAAGAAGTTTGGAATAAACTTCCCTGCGGGCTTGGGCCAGCT
>JACQQZ010000038.1 GCA_016206755.1 Candidatus Omnitrophota bacterium | reverse complement strand
GGTGGACGGGGTCCACCTGGACGTCGAGCCGTACCTGTTGGCGGAGTGGGAGCAGGACAAAGAGCCGCTCAAAGAGCAATACGTCGAGCTGATGAAGAAAATCCGCGGGCTCATCGATTCTTATCAGCAGCCGAATTTCCAATTGGGCATCGCCATCCCGATTTTCTACGACAGGGAAGGGGATTTTGAGCGCCAAGTTTTACAGCATGTGGATTATGTCGGGCTGATGGACTACTACGACTCCGCCGTCGACATCATCGAAAAAGCCGCCCATCACGTCAAGCTGGCCGGCGAGCTGGGCAAGGAGATGGTCATTGGCGTGGAAACGCAAGACCTGGTGCAGATGGCGCAAGGCAAGCGCCGCAATACTTTCCATGAGGAAGGATGGGAAGACATGGAAACCCAGATGGACAAGGTCATCGGGGCCTTTAAGAATGAGAACGGGTTTGGAGGCGTGGCGATTCACGCCTATGAAAGCTACCGGCTCCTCCAGCGGGGCCGCAATGTCCCCACGCGCGACCGGCCGGAAAAAATCTACGAGATTCCTTCCACCCGGAGAACCGAAGAGTTGATGATGGACGGGAATCTGGAAGAATGGCGGAAATTGACGCCGGCGGCCTTCGATAAAAAAACCAACGTGGTCTACGGCGCCGGCGCCTGGAAAGGCCCTCAGGATCTCAGCTACAAAATGTGGAGCCAATGGGACGAGGATGCCATCTATCTGGCTTTTGAGCTTGCAGACGATGCCGTGGTGCAGGAGCGCGCCAAAGGCGATATGTGGGAAGGGGACCACGTCGAGCTGTGGCTGGATGCGGATTTGCTGGGGGATTACAACGAAGCGATGAACAGCGCGGATGATTTCCAGTTTGGCTTAAGCCCCGGCAACTTCGGAAAGCTTCCCCCGGAAATTTTCATCTGGGTTCCGGCTGTTTCCCCGGGCTCCGAAAAGCGCGCGAAGATCGGCGCGCAGAAATTGGAAAAGGGCTACACATTGGAAATTCGCATTCCGCTGGCGCTTCTGTTGGAGGGCATCCAGCGCCGCGTCGGCGTTGAGCCCCGGGGCGCTCCTAAAACCACGCAGCAGGCGGCCATGGAAAAAGCCAACGGTGTCGCCGAGGAAGTATTTCAGAGCAAAAAGCTTGCGCCCGGCTTCGAGATGGGGATCATGGTGGATGCCAGCGACTGCGACAGTCCCAATCAACCGCAAAAAGTGCTTGTCTCCAGCTCGAAGGATCGCACCTGGGGAGATCCGACGACCTTCGGGATATTGAAACTCAATGAAAAAGAAGCTCCCAAAAAAGCTCCCCATGAAAAATAAACTCTGTTTAGCGTTCCTCCTGCCCGCCCTCATCCTCGCGGCGGCCTTGAGCTTCTTCATGGCGGGCGCCGCTTTTGCGCAAGGGGTGCCGTTGGAAAAAGTCCCTCCTTTGCCCGAACGGACCCAATTGTTTGCGGCGGAGCGGCAGTTCGGTTACCGCGGGAAGGTGGGCGGTTTCGCCTTGAAGCCGTGCAAATACGGCGTTTTCCCCGATGAAAAAGTGTGGTTTCCTGGAAAAAACGGCGAGTTGCCCAAACACGCCGCCACCTATTTCCGGTACAAAAAAGTTCCCGGGATTCCTTTTGTCGGAACGTACATCATCGTCATGGGGGATCTGTCGGGCTACAGCACGATGACGTTCTGGATCAAAGGAAAAAAGGGCGGAGAAACCTTTGAGATCGGAATGAACGACACCATTTCGAACAAGCGGGAGGACGCCGTTTTCGTCGGCTCCATTTACCGTTATCTGCCCCGCGGGGTGACCCCGGAATGGCAGCAGGTGGTCGTTCCTCTGGAGGATTTCTTTGGGCCCGACCTGTCGCGGGTTTACAGTTTGGTCTTCAACTACAACGAAGAGGGCGGCGGAGAGTTCTGGGTCGATCAACTGGAATTTCACAACGCGCTTTTGGTGGACCGGCAGGCCGAGATCAAAGCCCAGGGATACCTTCTGCTGGACAACTTCGATCACAGCGATCTGAATCTTCTGGGACGAAAAACCAACGCCTTCAAGCGGCTGCCGTCGATCTGCATCCACACGCGCGTTCCTGAGGCAGCGCATTACGCAGAGGCGGATGGTGCGACTTCCTCTGGTCGCAGCCACGGTACAGGCCGCGGCCTGAAATTGGATTATCAAAAAGAAGCCGGCGGCTGGTGCGGCTATTACACGCTCCTCAATCAAATTGACGGCGACTCCTTCGATGCCACCGGCTACAAAGCCGTGACGTTCATGGTGCGGGGTGAAAATGGGGGGGAATCCTTCGAAATCGGCATGGCCGATAAGAATTGGCAGACCATCGGGGATTCCGTGAAGGCGGGCTCCATTGAAAAATATCTGCCCAAAGGCGTGACGAGGCAGTGGCAGGAAGTGGTTATTCCGTTGGCCGATTTCGGAAAATTGGATTTTTCACAGATGGGATCGTGGGTCATTAATTTTCACAAATCAGGACGAGGCGCCGTTCATCTGGACGACGTCATCCTTGTCAAGAAAACGGAACAGGAGATACTCGACGAATGGGACGACGAATGAACGCCTTAAAAACCGCGGGTCTTGTCGCAGCCGCGCTTTCCGTGGCCTGCCCCCTGTGCTACGCGGATACTTTTGTCATTGACGATTTTGAAGGGGAGTCGAACACGCTCAATGGAAAATCGAACGCCTATGTTCAAGAACCGTCGCGCGCGATTCAGGTGCGCACCAAAGACGTCGCGCATGCCGGCCTGGGGTCTCTGATGCTGAAATACGACAAGAAAGGAAAAGGCGGGCCCTACGATTCCGGCGGCTGGTGCGGCTATTACACGCAAGTCAAGTCGGGCCGGAATTTCTTCGACGTTTCTCCTTACACCAAGCTGACGTTGTGGGTCAAGGGCGCGAAAGGCGATGAGAACTTCATGGTCGGCATCGCCGACCGCCATTGGGATGAGGTCGGAGATTCCGTCAAATCAGAGCCGGTGACCAAGTATCTGCCCTCCGGAAAAATGACTGCGGAATGGCAGCAAGTCACCATTCCGCTGTCATTTTTTATGGTTGATCTGAAAGAAGTGGCCACGGTGGCCGTTTGTTTTGAAGGTGCCGTTTTCCCGGGCGGGGAAGGCAAAGGCACCCTTTATATAGACGATATCGCATTTGAATCGTAACACGGTGTCAGACACCAGCCCTACTTTATAAAAGTAGCATCGGTGTCTGACACCGATTGGAGGAGATGATATGAAACAGAACTGTTTTTTTCAGCCGGCGGCCGCGGCATTTTTGGCTGTTTTTCTTCAAACTCAGGTTTGGGCTGCGCCCCTCCTCATCGATGATTTTGAGGGGGATGAAATCAAGAATCGCATCGGAGCCAGGGCCAACGTTTTCCAGAAAGCCCCCTCCAAATCCATGGTCAGCCGGCGGCAGGATGCCATCGAGGGAAAGAAGACCAATGTCTTGCTCCTTCGCTATGACAAGCAAAACGAAGGCGGCCCTTACGGCATGGGCGGCTGGTGCGGCTATTACACGCTTGTCAAAAAGCCCGGACATTTGGTGGCGCCCAAGGAAGGCGAAGCCGAAGCCGATGCCGCCGCCGAACAGAGCCCCGAGGAATATCTGGACGCGTCCCCTTACAAAGCGATCACGTTCTGGGTTCGCGGAGAAGGAGGCGGGGAGAATTTCATGGTGGGCGTGGCCGATCAGCACTGGGACCGGATCGGCGATTCCGTCAAATCCGAAGAGATCGGCAAGTATCTGCCGGCCGGAAAGGTTACCCAGGAATGGCAGAAGGCGGTTGTCCCGCTGGACGTCTTCTTCGTTGATCATGGTAAAATGAGCTCCGTTGCTTTTAGTTTTGAATCGGATGCTTTCCCGGACGGCAAAGGGCAGGGAACTCTGTATTTCGATGACATCGCATTGGAATAATGGGCGCCCCCGATCGGCTGGCATCCAAACGCTTCGCTGGATTCTTCTTTTGGCCTTCATCGCTTCGGCGGGGCGCAGCGACGCTGTCCCGCCTGCCGCACCGATGGCCATGTGGGTCTGGGATGTCCGCCTCATCGCCTCTCCGCGCTCTCAAGAGCGCCTCCTCAAATTCTGCCGGAAACAGAACATTGCCTGCTTGTTTGTGTCCGCCTATCAAATTTCAGAAAATGAAAACGAAAATTTTCGCGCGCTGAACAAAAATGCCCATGCGCAAGGGATTGAAATTCACGCCCTGGCCGGCGACCCGCGTTGGGCATTGTCCCGCTACCATCACTTGACTTTGCAGTGGATGGATTCCGTGATCGTCTTCAACGCCTCGAGCCGTCCCGAGGAGCGTTTTGACGGCATTCACACCGACATTGAGCCTTACCTGCTCACCCGCGGCTGGACGGAGCATCCGGCCCGTTTGCTGGGCGGCTTCTTGGATCTCCATTTCAAAATTGCGCAGCGCCTGGGGCCTGGGCGCGCGTTAAAATTGGGCGTTGATGTTCCTTTTTGGTATGACGATGATGAATATCGCATCGAATGGCACGGAGCCGTCAAAGCCCCGTCCCATCACATTCTTGACTTGGCGGACATCTTAACCGTCATGGCGTATCGCAATTACGCCGACGGTGCGGACGGTACCATCGCTATTTCGCGCAATGAAATTGACACTGCGGAACAAGCCGGAAAATCGGTTTTTGTCGGGCAGGAAACTCAGCCGGATCTTTTTCCGGCCTACATTACGTTCGGCGGAACATCGAAAGATTATTTTTTAGGCGAGATCGCGAAGGTTGTTCGGGCGTTTCAATCCAAAAAAAGCTTCGGCGGCATTGCGGTCCACCATTATGAGACTTATGAAAAATTGGCCGGCTGATCCCATGCTGCGCCTCTTATCTATTTTGGCGGTTCTCTGTCTCTGTATTGGGCCGCTGACTGCCCATGCGGATGAGATCTATTTGACCTCCGGGGAACGGCTCAAAGGCCTGGTGGTGGAGGAACACCTGGACCGCGTGGTCTTGAGCACGGTGGATGGCGAGCGCACGGTGTTGCGCAGCGCCATCGACGAGATATTTTTTGACGATCCGGAACGCAACTATGTTTATCTTGGCAATGAGGCCCTGGCCGAAGCCGACATCAACGCCGCCGCGGCTTTGTTTCGAAAGGCGCTTCAACTGAATCCTGAATTTGAGGAAGCCCGCGACGCCATTCGGCGGGCCGAGGAACGCCGCCAGAAGATGAACAAGGGCTGGTCTGTGATCAATCCCGAAACCCAACTGCAAAAGTATGGCTTGCAGTTGGAATCCACGGGACGTTTTCCCGTGGTCGCCTCGGTCCGGCCGGAGGGCGTCGCCTTTCAAGCCGGATTGCATGCCGGCGACGGCATCGTGGCCATTTGGGGGGAATCCATGGCGTATCAGCCCGCCTCTGTTGCCGCTGAGCGTCTTTTGGGGTTGCCCGAAACGACGGTCAAGGTTACGATTGAACGCAAGGCGTCCTTGATTGCGGGCAAGCACGCTTGGCCTGGGTTTGAAATGGAAATGAGCCCGCAAGGTTTGAGTGTTTCTCGGGTTTTGGAAGGCGGACATCCGGCAGGTTTGCAGCAGGGAGACATCGTTCATTTCTTAAACGGGCATCCCACCCGTTATCTCCCGCTGGCTTCCGCGCGCAACACAGTGATGCAGTCGCGCTCCAAGGATAAAGGTTTGGTGTTGACCCTACGTCGTCATATTTTCATTCAACGTCCTACAGAAGGTTAAGGAGGAATCATGGATCTGAATAAAATTCGCCGCGCGCAGTTTTTGACGGACCGGTCCATCCAGAGCAAGTACATCGTCACGGTTTTGGGCTTTATGCTGGCCATGCTGGTGGTGGCCGTTGCCATCATCTACATCACCGGATGGAGCCAGCTCGTGGAGCGCCTGGCCGGCGTCTATCCCCAAGGGCGGCTGCAGGGCATTCTCAAGGTGATTTATCTGCGCCTGCTTCTTGGATTTTTGCTGCTGATTCCTCTGGCCATGTTTGTGTCGGTTGTCGTCTCCCATCATGTGGCCGGACCGCTGGTTCGCATCAAGCGCTACCTGCGCCTGATGGCCCGCGGGGAATTTGACTTGGCTCCTCTGGAGCTGCGCAGGTATGACGAGCTCAAGGACGTCGCGCTTCTGATCAATCAGATTCTCGACAATCAGAAGGTGAGGGGGCAGGGCAGGTGAAATTTTTTTGGATGGCCGCGTGCATTCTGTCGGCCTCTTTTGCCCCCAGCGCCGTTTGCGCGCAGGATCCCCGCGTCGAGACCAAAGACACCGACAACGACGGCAAGGTGGATCAGTGGATCACATGGGACGGCAAAAAGCCCGTTCACTTTGAAAACGATCGGAATAGAGACGGCAAGGCGGATGTGTGGGGAGATTATCAGTACACGCCTGCGGAGGGAGGCAAGGAGAATGCGTTTGCTTTCGTATCCGCCGACCGGAATCACGATGGAAAAAAAGATTTCTGGCGCCGCGAGCGCAACCATCTGATTCTTCAGGAATGGGGCGATCTCAATTTTGATGAAAAAACCGACTTGTGGATTTTGTACACGGAAGATGGAAGAAAGAAATGGGCGGTGATGGACAAGAATTTTGACGGCACGCCGGATCTGTGGTCTTTTTATGGAGAGAAAGGAGAGGGGCGAACCGATCCGAATATGCCCGGCATTCTCCAGCCCATTGCCATTGACGTCGACGAGGATTTTGACGGCAAGTCCGATCGCCTGGCGGGGCCGATGCCCAAGGAGCGCCCGCCTCTCGAGGAAAGGCCCGAAGGCCATGGTGCCGATCCTTCTCACGGCAGCCAAAGGCCCTAGCCCCCAGTGCGCGTTCTGCTGACCGGCGCCAGCGGGCTGCTGGGCGCCAACTTCCTTCTGCAGCACTCCGCTTCGTTTGATCTCCTCGCCGCCGCCTGCGGCCACCCCATTCTCGACAAATCGTACGCCGCCGTGAAGATGAATTTGGCGGATCCGGAAGAAATCTCCCGTGTCATTCAAGAGACCCGGCCCCAGGCCATTGTTCATGCGGCGGCCATGACCGGCGTGGACGGCTGTGAAGATGACCCGATTGCCGCTCGATTGATCAACGCGGCGGCGACGGAGCAGGTGGCCAGAGCTGCCCAAGA
Organism: Candidatus Omnitrophota bacterium; assembly: GCA_016206755.1. GTDB lineage: Bacteria > Omnitrophota > Gorgyraeia > 1-14-0-20-64-10 > JACQQZ01 > JACQQZ01. Next base: position 2,850 of record JACQQZ010000038.1, on the reverse strand, counting down.
AATAAAAGCCGATCTGATTTATATCTCCACCGATTATGTCTTTGACGGACAGAAAGGGATGTACACGGAAGAGGATCTTCCTCATCCGCTGGGGGTTTACGCATGGACCAAATGGGAAGGGGAGCAGTTTGTGTTGGATGTTTGCCCAACAGCCACGATTGCCCGCACCACGCTCTACGGATGGAATGCCCAGGATAAGCACAGTTTTGCCGAGCGCATTTTGACGGCCACCCCGGAGCGCCCCGCCACGGCCTTTACCGACATGTACTGGTCGCCGATTCTGGCCAATGACCTGGCGGATGCCGTGGCCATTTTATTGAAAAATCCAACCCCCGGCATTTTTCACGTCGCCGGGAAAACCCGCTGCAGCCGCCATGACTTTGCTCAAACAGTCCTGCGCGTTTTCGGGAAAGATCTGCGGTCTGTCCGGCCCGGCCTTCTCAAAGAGGCCACGCTCAAAGCCCCGCGTCCTGCCGATGCTTCCCTGGATGTCTCGCTCTTTGAGCGAAAGTTCCAGCATCCTTTGCCCGGCCTCGAAGCCGGTTTGCGGCGCATGAAGACGATGGAGGAAGCAGGGTGGGTCCGGCGCCTGAAAGGCCTCCTGACCCTGATTCCCGCTTGACAGGCACGTTTCCATCATGTTAACTTAAACTCCATCAGGCAGGTTCCGCTGTTGGTAGTCCCAGTCACCTCTTGTTGTTGCAGCGCTGCCGAAGCATAATCCATACACACAAAAACGAAAAAGGAGTCCTTTTGCCATGGAAGTCATCATCAAAGAAACGCCGGAACAGATGGCCAGATTAGGCGCCGAGCTGATCGCTGAAGTCGTCCGCCGCAAACCGAAGTGCGTCTTGGGTCTTGCCACCGGCAGCACTCCCGTGAGCACTTACAGAGAATTGATCCGGATGCACAAGAATGAAGGGCTCGACTTCTCCCGCGCGACCACTTTTAATCTGGATGAATACGTCGGCCTTGCCCACGAGCACGATCAGAGCTATCACTTCTTCATGTGGGAAAATCTCTTCAAGCAGATCAATGTCAATCCGAAGAACGTCCATGTTCCCGACGGCATGGCCAAGGACATCCCCGCATTCTGCCGCTGGTACGAGGAGCAGATCGTCAAGGCCGGTGGAATTGACCTGCAGCTCTTGGGGATCGGCTCCAACGGACACATCGCGTTCAACGAACCGGGCTCTTCTTTGGGTTCCCGCACGCGCGTCAAGACGCTCGATGAGCGGACGCGAGCGGACAATGCGCGCTTCTTCAAGTCAATGAACGAAGTTCCCAAGTATGCCATCACCATGGGCATCGGAACGATCATGGATGCCCGCCAGCTCCTCCTTTTGGCCAGCGGCGCAGGGAAAGCCGAAGCGATTCAAAAAACCTGCGAAGGCCCGATCACGGCCATGGTTCCGGCGACGATCGTCCAGCTCCATCCAAAAGCCGTCATTGTGACGGACAAGGCCGCTGCCGTCAAGCTGACCCGCGAGTATCCGGCCGAGCCGCGCGTTCTGGTCCTCCAGTAGTGATTCCATCCTATGATGTCGTGGCGGCTTTAAGGCAGGCCGCCAAGGAATCTGCCCTCGTCGGCGGGATTCAGAAGGCAAAGCAAAGCTGGGGCAAAAAGGGATTCTCTGCGGCGCACGATGGCGCCAAAGTCAAGCCGCTGACCGCTTCTCAGATTTCTACCCTCAAAAAACAGGGCAATTGCGCCAAAGATTGGAAGCAAGTTTACGCCGCCGCCGGGTTTGATCCCAAGCGCGTCTGGAACTCTTCCTTCTACGGCACGGTGGTTCTGGGCAGGTTTTCTAAAACGATCACCCTGCAGCCGGACATCGAGTATTCCGCCGGCGTCTACGATTCCCGCCTGGAAGATTGCGCCATCGGCGACGAATGCTTGATCCGCCGCGTTTCCACGCTGGCCAGGACCGTTGTCAAAAAGGGAGCCGTCATCATGGATGTCGGCATTCTGGCGTCCGGTCCAAAGGCCAATTTCGGAAACGGCCAGGAGATCCCCATCGCCATTGAAACCGGCGGCCGCGAAGTCGGTTTGTATGCGGAGCTGACGGTTGAAGGGGCTTGGGTGCTGTCACGCTCCCGAGGCGACAGAGGGCTCCTCAGGCGGTATGCCGAAGGTCTCGACGCCTACAGGCAGTTGGTGACGGCCGATTTCGGTATTGTCGAGGAAGGGGCGGTTGTCCGCAACACCCCGACCGTTCGCAACGCCTACATCGGCCAAGGCGCGCGCATTGACGCCGCGCAATTGATTCAAGATTCAACCATTTTAAGCAATTCCGAAGAGCGCACCGAAGTGGCAAGCGGCGCCATCGTCAAGAACTCCATTTTACAGTGGGGTTCTGAGGCGGCAACGCAGGCGCTCGTCGACCAGACGCTCATGACCGAGCATTCCCACGTGGAGCGCCACGGTCTGGTGACGGCTTCCATCTTAGGGCCAAACACCGGCGTCGCCGAAGGCGAGGTCACGGCATCTTTGCTGGGACCATTCGTCGGGTTCCACCACCAGTCGCTTTTGATCGCGGCGCTCTGGCCGGAAGGCAAGGGCAATGTCGGTTACGGCGCCAACGTCGGTTCCAACCACACGGCCAAGGCGCCGGACCAGGAGATCTGGCCCGGGGAAGGGGCATTTTTCGGATTGGGTGTGAATATCAAATACCCGGCTGATTTCTCCCAGTCCCCGTACACCATCTTTGCTTCCGGTGTGGCTTGTCTGCCGCAGCGGATTCGTTTTCCGTTTTCTTTGGTCAATTCGCCGGCCGTCCGCTACGACGGAATCTCTCCCGCATACAATGAGATCATGCCCGGCTGGGTTCTCTCCGACAACATCTACAT
>JACQQZ010000035.1 GCA_016206755.1 Candidatus Omnitrophota bacterium | reverse complement strand
TTAAAATTCCGGTGATCGGAGAATTGGAATTGGGAGCCCGCTTTTGCAGGGGACGCATCGTGGCGGTCACCGGCAGCAATGGAAAATCGACCGTCACGGCGCTCGTCGGAGAAATGCTGAAAGCCGCCGGCCGTCCCGTGGTCGTTGCCGGCAACATCGGCACGCCTTTGACTTCTGTCTTGGACCAAATTCATCCTTCCACCACCGTGGCGCTGGAAGTCAGCTCGTTTCAGCTTGAGGCGATTGAAAAGTTTCATCCGTCGATTGCATCGGTTCTCAACGTGACACCCAACCACATGGATCGCCACGAAAATATGGATGCCTACATCGCCGCCAAGCGCCGCCTGTTGACCCGGCAGGGCATGCGCGATTGGGCCGTGTTGAATTCGGACGACGCGGTGTGCCGCTCCTACCGATCTTCCGTGCGCGGACGGTGCCTGGAGTTTAGCTTGGAAGGTCCGGTGCGCGGGGCCTATTTGGCCGGTGAGACGTTGTGCTTGATGTTGCGCGGCCGCTTGCATCGCGTGATTCACCAGTCGGATTTGAAATTAAAAGGCCGGCACAACGCGGCCAATGCCTTGGCGGCGCTGGCGATCGGAGGCCTGCTGGGTTTGGAAGTCGAGCCGATGCAAGAGGCATTGCAAACATTTGCGGGTCTTGAGCATCGCATGGAACCGGTGGCTTCCTGGAATGGGATTCTCTTTGTCAACGATTCCAAATCCACGACGGTGGAGGCGGGCATCAAAGCTTTGGAGGCGTGCCCGGGCCAGGCCGTTTTGATTGCCGGTGGAAAAGACAAGGGCAGTGATTTTTCAAAATTGATCGCCGTGGCCCGCGACAAGGTGCGTGCCACGGTCTTGATCGGAGCGGATGGTCCGCGCATCGCAGCCGCGCTCGAGCGGACGGTCCCGGTTTATCCGGCGCAAACATTGCAGGAAGCCGTTTCCCGCGCCGTGCAGCTGTCGCGGCCGGGGGATTGGGTCTTGCTTTCACCGATGTGCGCCAGCTTCGATATGTTCCGGGATTTTGAGGATCGCGGAGAAGCTTTCAAGCAGAGCGTCCATGCTTTCGTGGAATTGGAGAATCGCACGATGGCGAGTATCGGCTAAATGCAGTCTCTGCGCTCCCTTCGCCAGGGACTGTTGATCGTGACCGCCTTGTTGGTGGCGCTTGGCGTGGTGATGATTTATTCAACCAGCGCCATCACCGCCCAGGAAATCACCGGGAGCCGGTGGTATTACCTCCTGCGGCACCTCCTCTATTTGGGAATGGCCCTGCCGGTGTTTGGCTTGGTGCTGATGCTCGACTATCATCAGCTGCGCAAGCACTTAAAACTGCTCTTGGCCGCGACCGGTGTCCTGTTGGCCGCCGTTTTGCTTCCGGGACTCGGATACGAAGTCTCGGGCGCTCGGCGGTGGTTTCGTCTGGGTTTCTTAAGCTTTCAGCCCTCGGAGGCGGCTCAGGTGGTCGTCGTCCTGTATCTGGCGGACATCTTGGCGCGAAAACAGGACAAGATCCGCAGCTTCATTCATGGTTTTCTTCCACCGATGCTCATTCTCGGAACATTTGTCGGTCTCATCTTGCTCGAGCCGGATTTGGGCACGGCGCTGGCCCTGGCAAGCGTTGCGTTTCTGATGCTGTTCGTCAGCGGGATTGAGATGGTCCATTTGGGCCCGGCCCTGGCGTCGGCCCTTCCGGTATTGGTGATTCTGATCGCCTCCAAACCGTACCGCATGCGGCGCATCATGGCTTTTGCAAATCCCTGGGGAGACCCGTACGGCGCGGGATTTCAGCTCATCCAGTCGTTGGTGGCCATCGGGACCGGAGGGCTCTTGGGATTGGGCCTGGGCCAGTCGCGGCAGAAACTTTTTTACTTGCCCGCAGCCCACACCGATTTTATTTTTTCAGTCATCAGCGAGGAGCTCGGGCTCTTGGGCGCCACGATGGTGCTGGCATTGTTTCTCATGTTCGTGTGGATCGGCATTCGGATTGCGCTGCGCTGCTCCAATCTCTTTGCCCAACTGGCCAGCTTGGGGCTGACCTGCCTGGTGGGTCTGAAGGCCTTGATTCACATGGCAGTCGCTTCGGGCGCCGTTCCGACGAAGGGATTGCCGCTGCCCTTTGTCAGTTACGGCGGATCTTCGCTTGTTTTCAATTTGGCCATTGTAGCGCTGTTGTTGAATTTTGGCCGCGCGTATCAGCCCGTCTCCAGCAACAGCGCCACCCTCCTGGCCGAGCCGCCCGCTCCTTCTGTCCAGGCGGCTGTCTGATGGCGCTTCGCGTATTGATGGCGGCCGGCGGAACCGGAGGGCATCTGATTCCGGCGCTCACTGTTGCGCGGCTTTTGAAACAGCAAGACCCGGAAAATTCTTGCCTGGCGGTGTCCGGCGAGAATGGAATGGGGGAGGCCCTGTGGGACCATTCGCTGGGAGAATTTCAAACGTTTCCTGTTTGGCCTTGGCCCAAAGGGCTGCAGATCATCGATCCGCGTTACTGGGGAAAGCAGCTTTGGGCTCTGGTCCGGATGTTTCGAATCATGAAGCGTTTCAAACCTCAAGTGGTCATCGGTTTCGGGGGCTATGCCGCCGGGCCTGCCGTCCTGCTGGCGAGGATGACCGGAACGCCGGCAGTCATTCATGAGCAAAATGTTTTTCCGGGCCGAACCACCCAGCTTCTGGTATCCTGGGCGAATCGGGTCGCGGTCAGTTTCAAAGAAACTGCGCAGCATCTTCCAAAAAATATTTCAGTGGCGGTGACGGGAAACCCTGTGCGCCCGGAGATTGCTTGCCCTCTGCGCGAAACGGCGCTCCAAGCGCTGGGATTGTCGGCTTCAAAGCCGGTGCTGTTGATCGTGGGCGGCAGTCAAGGATCCCACCACATCAACAAGACGGTGGTCGAGGCGTTCGGACAGCTTCCTGCCCGGCAGCGGAATCTATTTCAGGTGCTGCATCTCACCGGTTCTGCGGATGTCCAATGGGTGGCCGAGCGCTACCGCGCTTTGGGAATCGAGGGACGCGTTGAAGCATTTTCATCCAACATGGGCTGGGCTTATTCGGTTGCCCATTTGGCCGTTGCGCGGGCCGGGGCGACGACATTGGCGGAATTGATCGCCACGGAAACCCCTTCTTTTCTTGTGCCTTATCCTCATGCCGGCGCTCATCAAGCCGCCAATGCCCAGTGGTTGGCCGGCCGCGGCGGGGCGGTGGCCATGGATCAGGAGGTTTTTACGGCGGACCGTGTCGTCAAATTCGTCATCCCTCTTTTGACGGACCGCCAAAAGCTCAATGAGATGAGGGCATCGCTCAAAGTGCTGCGCATTCCCGACGCAGCGCAGCGGGTGGTGGAGATGGTGCTGGAGGCCGCGCATGCCGCTTACTCTTAATCTGGCGCGCAAAAGACGCATCCATTTTGTCGGCATCGGCGGCATCGGCATGAGCGGCATCGCCCAGGTGATGCTCAGGCGCGGGCACTCGGTTTCCGGATCGGACGTCGGCGATTCCCCGATGTTGCGGCGATTGCGAAAGCTCGGGGCCCGGGGCTACGAAGGTCACAGCGCCAGGCACGTGCAGGGCGCGCAGCTCGTGGTTTATTCCTCTTCGATCACGCCGCAAAATCCGGAATTGAGGGAAGCGCGTAACCGCGGCATCCCCGTTCGCTCCCGGGCGCAGATGCTGGCCGAGTGCATGCGAGGGAAAATTGGAATCGCCGTCACCGGCTCTCACGGCAAAACAACCACGACATCGCTGATCGCATCCGCGCTGTTGTCCTCGGATCGCGATCCGACGATTCTCGTCGGCGCCGAGGTGGAGCGTTTTGGCGGGAATGCGCGCGTGGGCAAGGGCCGCATCGTGGTGGTGGAGGCCGATGAGTCGGACGGCTCGTTTGTTTATCTGCCGGCCAGAATCGGCGTCATCACCAACATTGACGAAGAGCACCTGGATTATTACCGCAATTTCAATGAGATATTGTCTTCCTACCGCCAGTTTGTTCAGCGCATCGATCCCAAGGGATCGCTCATCTGCAACGGGGACGATCCCGGGGTGCGCCGGTTGCTGCGGGATGTTGCCCGACCGACCATGACCTACGGCATCGATCCGCTGTGTGATGTCACCGCACGCGACGCGCAAGCGGAAGGCCGCCGCACGCAGTACAATGCCTGTGCGCGCGGCAAGCGCCTTGGAAAAATCACGCTGCGGATTCCGGGCATGCACAACGTCGTCAACAGCTTGGCGGCAGTGGCTGCGGGATTGAAATTGGGCCTGGCATTTTCAGACGTGCAAAAGGCGCTTCAATCCTACGAAGGGGCCGGCCGCCGGTTTCAGACCCAGGGGGAAGTCGACGGCGTTTTGGTGGTCGAAGATTATGCCCATCACCCTGCTGAAATCGAGGCGACCCTTCAGGCGGCCCGGACCTGGGGAGAGTACCGGCGCATCTTCTGCGTTTTTCAACCGCACCGCTTCAGCCGGACCAAGTATCTTCGCAATCGTTTTGGAACCTGTTTTTCCGCGGCGGATCACTTGATTCTGACCGATGTGTATGCGGCCTCGGAAGATCCGCAAGAGGGCGCCGGCGTCGAATTTCTCTCCGCGGCGGTGGGGCAGAGCGGGCACGCCTCTTTTGAAGTGATGCCGCGGGAAAAAATTGTCCCGGCACTGACCCAAGCTGTTCGGCTTGGGGACTTGGTATTGATCCTGGGCGCAGGCGACATTGGAGATGTGGCGCGGGAATTGGTCGCAGCCCTCCGCGCGCAACGATCCGCCCATCAGGCGGTCGCATGCTGACGACCTCCCTCCATCAGGAGCTCAAGCAGATCACGCAGGGCCGCGTGAAATTTGACGAGCCGATGCGGCTGCATACCTCTTTTCGCATCGGAGGTCCGGCAGAAGTTTGGTTGGAGCCGCAGGATCTTGAAGAATTGAAAAATGCCGTTGCAGCGGCCCGTGCCGCCAATGTGCCAGTGACGCTCATCGGCGGGGGTGCGAATCTTTTGGTGCGCGACGCCGGTATTCCGGGGCTGGTGATTCATTTGAATGCCCCGGCTTTTCGGACGTGGCAGGTGGAAGGGAGTCAGGTTTTGGCGGGAGCCGGTTTGGGGCTCGACCGCGTCGTGGCTTTGAGCCGCGACGCCGCGCTGGGCGGATGTGAATTTTTGTCGGGCGTGCCGGGCAGGGTGGGGGGTGCGGTCCGGATGAATGCCGGAACGCGCGAGGGGGACCGGTGGCGCGCCATGTCGGACATTGTTCAGGAGATTCGCGTTTTGAAGCGCGATGGCGCCGTCGTGAATCTCTCTGCATCGGAAATCGGATTCGGCTACCGCCAATCGAGGATCAGCGATGGCATTGTCCTCGACGCCCGGTTGCAATTGGCCCCGGCGGCTCCGGAAGAGATCGGCCGGAAAATCACGGATTTGATGGCGTACAAGCGCGTCACGCAAGACTTGAGCGCTCCGAGCGCCGGCTGCATTTTCAAAAACCCCGGTCCGGACAGGCAGCCAGCCAGTCGGCTCATTGACCGCGCCGGTTTGAAAGGAATGCGCGTTGGAGATGCGTGCGTTTCTACTCGCCACGCCAATTTCATCATCAATCAGGGCTCCGCCAAAGCCGCGGATGTGCTGGCATTGATCTCCGCGGTGCAGTATAAAGTATTGCAGGAACATGGGCTTTTCCTGGAATTGGAAGTTCAGGTGCTCCCGGCATGACCCAGATGAAGAAGACAGCGATCGCTGAGCCGATCGGCGTTTTGTGCGGGGGATTCTCCGCCGAGCGGGAGATTTCCCTGCGCTCGGGGCAAGGTGTTTTTCACGGCCTCGGTGATTTGGGTTACAACGTTCAATGTATCGATGTCCAGTCCGCCGATTGCGCCGGCCTCATTCGAAATTCCGGCGTCCGAACGGCTTTCGTTGCGTTGCACGGGATTTTTGGCGAGGACGGGGCAGTGCAAACGCTTCTCGATGCGCTTCGAATCCCGTACACCGGTTCGCGCGCACCCGCCTCTCAACTTTGCATGGACAAGCAGAAAACCAAGGAACGTTTGATTGCTGAAAAAATCCCCGTGCCGCGCGGATACACGTTGCCCGCAGGACGGCCGGCTGCGCTGGATGGGCTGAGCTTTCCGTTTGTTGTCAAACCGCTCCGCCAAGGATCTTCGATTGGCATGACGCTGGTGGAAAACGCCGCGGGTTGGGTGCCGGCTTTGAATGAAGCCGGCCGGTTTGATGATTCGGTGTTGTGTGAAGAGTATCTGACGGGCCCGGAGCTGACCGTCGGTATCCTCGACGACGCCCCGCTCCCGGTCATTCAAGTGGTGCCGCAGCGCCGTTTTTATGACACCACAGCCAAATATACGCCGGGCATGACGCAGGTTCTTGTTCCAGCACCCATCGAGGGGAAGCTCGCTGCCCAAGCGCAGACCGTTGCTTTGAAAGCGCATCAAGCGCTCGGCTGCCGTTCTTTCTCGCGGGTCGATATGATCTTGACGCAGCACCGCGGCCCCGTGGTGCTGGAAGTCAATACGGTTCCAGGATTGACCGCAACCAGCTTGCTGCCGAAAGCGGCAGCGGCAGTTGGAATTTCTTTCAGCCGGTTGTGTGAGCGGCTGCTGTTCTCAGCGGTTTAACCAGGAGATTCTATGGCTCGACGTGAACGCTCCAAGTCCGGGCGCAAGTCCGGCTCTCCCCTATGGCAGCGATTGCAAGCGGGCTTGCCGTCATTGGCAAAAACGGCTGTCTTCTTGCTGGCCTTATTTCTCGTGGTCGGTGTTTGGCTTTCCCACTTCGTGTATCGCTCCTCTTATTTTTGGGTTTCCGCCATTGAGGTCCAGTTGGAGCCGGGCCAGCGATGGGCGGCGGATCCGCGATTGGGCTATCGTATTCCACGCCCCATCCATGTATTCCGCGCCGATTTGGCTGCATTGGCTCAAGCGATTCGCCGGGAACATCCCCAGTTTCAGAAAGTGGTTGTCCGCCGAAACCTGCCGAATAAATTGGTGGCCTATGTTTCTTTGCGCGACCCCATTGGACAAATCCGGGGCCGGCAGTATACGATTGTCAGCGGCGATGGCATTGTTTTGACTCCCGGTTCTTCGACGCCATGGGAAGGGGTTCCTGTGCTCATGATCGGTTCCCGGACCGCGGCTTATCAACCGGGCCAATCTTGCGACAGCGATGAATTCAGACGGGCCGCAACGGTTTTGCGCGAGGTCCAAGAGTCGAAAGCTTTGGCCGGCCATAAAATCAGCGCCGTGCGCGTCAATCCGGCATCGGCCGGTTCTGCGGATTCGCGCATGGTGACGTTGCTGCTCGAGAATGGTTTGGAGCTGCGCGCGATGCCCGGCGACCTTCGGCCGCGCTTGGTTCGATTGGGTGAATTGCTGCGGGGAAAGCCCAAGGAAATGGGGCAGGCGCAGTATGTCGATTTGAGATTTGACGATCTTGTGATTGGATTACGGAGCGGCGACTGATGGCGCGCAACGCGTTGGCGGCCGGCTTGGACATTGGAACCCATCAGATTACCGCGGCGGTGGGACAGCCCGGAATCAACCAGCCGGTGGAGCTGATCGCGCTCAAATCTGCTCCGACGCTGGGCATCGAACGGGGTGTCATCGTCGATCTGGCCGATTGCGTTGATTCCATTGCCCGCGTCATTCGACAAGTCGAAGAACAGGCAGGAACGCGCATTACCGCGGCAGCAGCCACGATTCATGGACCCAATGTCCGCCGACACAATGCAGCCGCTTCCATTACGCTCAACGAATCCAACACCGAAATCGGCCGGTGGGACGTTGAGCGCGTTTTGGCCGGATGCCGTTCGGCAGCGGCTTCTTACGATCGAAGAATTCTTCACGAATTTGTTCAGCGATTCTCCGTCGATGGCCAGGATGGCGTGCGCAATCCGGTCGGTTTGTACGGCGGGAAATTAGAAGCCGCGCTTCATGTGGTGACCATTCCGACCAGCACCTATCAGAGCTGGCGCAAGGCCCTCAACCACGCCGGCGTAGAAGTCAACCACCTCATGCTTCCGGGTCCGGCCACGAGTTTCGCCGTGTTGTCAGAGCTCGACCGCGAGCTGGGGGCCATTGTCGTTGACATTGGCGGGTCGCACACCGACATCGTTTGCTGCGTCGATGGCGCCATCCGTGAAACATTGGCCGTGCCTTGGGGGGGCGACCGCATGACGGAGCGGCTTGCCGAAAAATTTGAGCTGCCTCTGTCTGCCGCCGAGCAAGTCAAACTCCAGTGCAATTCGGTGGAGCTTCATCCTGACCAAGAAGACACGATCCGCGTTTCCGTGGGACAGGGAAGCCGCACGGTCGCGCAGACGCAAGTCGCTGCCTTGCTCCATGAAGAAGCCAGGGCTCTTTTTTCCGAGGTGCATCAAAAATTGGAGGGGAGCCATTATTTTCGCGAGGCCTCTTCCGGGCTGGTGGCGACCGGTGGAACAGCGCTCATGGAAGGGATGCTCGAGCAAGCCGAGGCCCTGTGCAATCTGCCAACGCGCCTGGGCGTGCTGCGCGGGGTGACTTCTCCGGATCGGGTCTCCGTGACACCCAATGCATCCACCGCCATCGGGCTTGTCAGTTATCAGCTGTCGCTTCGCAGAACGCCCGCAACGACCTTGGGAGCTTCTTCCCCCCGGCCTTGGGGGCGCTTCGTCCAGAAGGCCAAGACTCTCCTCGAAGACTACTTTTAAAGCTCTTCCGGATCGCCTCCTCGAGCGTACTGTTGCTGGTTGAGTTAGTAAAATTAAATATTTGATTTAATTTTGAAACTCCATCTGTTGACCTGCTATACTAAAGAAAATGAGCGTTCCAGAAAACCTTAAATGCCTTGCCGTGATGGCCTGCTTTGCTTTGACGACACCTCCTGTCGTTTTGGAGCGATCCCCTGTTTCTGTTTTGCGCGAATCACAAGAAGACGCGGCGGCTCAAAAGCTGAGCCGCACATTGCGTGCAGGATTGGAAGAACTTCAGGGTGCATACGGTGGGAAATTGGACCGATACAATAAAACGTTCGAAGCTTATTACCAAAAGC
>JACQQZ010000034.1 GCA_016206755.1 Candidatus Omnitrophota bacterium | reverse complement strand
TGGTTGAGCGCCCCGGGGCGCATGTTGCAGCCGATCGTCACCCGGGCACGGCCGTGACGCTTGCCCTGGTTCCATTGGATCAACCGTTCGCAGCATTCATCCAGCCATTTGCCGATGGGGAATGTCCCCGTGTCATCAAAGATCTCGCGAATCCCCAGCGAAGCGCAATTTTCAACTTCCGCCATGAATTGATCCACGGATCCGACGCGCCAATTTTTGAAGGTGTTTGTCCAGGAGCAAAAGGTGCAGCCGCCGTCGTGCCGCCACCAGCAGTCGCGGCCCGACATAAAATGGGTGCCGGGCAGATACTTGTAATTGCCGGAACCTCTCTCGTATCCGTACAGCCGCCATTTGGTGAGTTTTCGATCGATGACCGGCAATGTCTTGAGATCGGAAGTGGTCGGATGCTGGTAGACGCCTCGGATCTGGGGATTCCGCGCCAGATGCATCAGCCCAAAATCATAATCGCCGCCGGTCAAGCAAACATCCACATCGCAAGCTTTGAGACTTTCCTCGGGCAATGCCGTGATGTGATCCCCCATGAGCACCGTCCGGCATTCAGGGATCTCCCGCTTCACATCGTCGATCTTCGGCCAAGTGAGCTTCACGCTGGGCGTTTTGACTTCCCACGCCAAAAGATCCGGCCGGAACGCTTTGATTTTTTGAAGTTGTTCGGTCCAGGGCATCTGCTCCGCGGGGCCATCCAGCCAGAGAATTTCATGCCCGGCCGATTGAAGCAGCGTGGCGGCCATCGCCGGAATCACGGGATAGATGAACGCCGGGGCCGTAAAGACCTGCGCTTGGCGGTTTTGCCCCGTCTGATGAAACCCGCGCGGGTCGTCCAGAGAGGGGTAGCCGAGGCATATCTTCATCGGACCTGCTCGAGAGATTGACGAAACCAGCGGATGGTTTTTTGTAGGCCTTGCTCAAAAGAAAATTCCGGCGCGAACTTAAAATCCTGGCGCGCCCTGGAAATATCGGCCAAAGTCTTTCGGGATTCCCCAGCCCGGGCGGGAAGAAGGCGCGGGGGAATATTTTTACCCAGTTGCTGGTTGATAATTTCGATCAGACGAAGGAGGGTGTGCCCCTGCCCCGCTCCGATGTTGTAGGTCGTATGATGCAGCGGCGCCGCCGACAGCGCATCCACGGTGACCCGCGCAACGTCTTCCACGAAGATAAAATCACGGCTCTGAAGCCCGTCTCCGTAGACGGGCGCCGGCTGATCCTGCAGCATGTTGCTCGTAAATCGAGGGACGGCCATCGCATAGTCCGAATCCAAATCCATCCTCGGACCGTAAACGTTGAAATAGCGCAGACAAACAATGTCCAGCCCGAACAATTCCCTAAAAAGCCGGGCATAAATCTCCCCCATCTGCTTGCTGGCCGCATAAGGGGACTTGGGGTTGAGTGGAATCTCTTCCGTCGCGGGATAATCCCCGGCGTCTCCATAGACGGAGCTGGAAGAAGCAAAGACAACGCGGTTGACTTTCGCCTCGCGCGCCGCCTGGAAGATGTTCAATGTCCCGGTCACGTTGGCTTGATTGCAGGCCGACGGGTTGATCAGAGATTTTGGAATGGAGCGCATGGCCGCCAGATGGACGACGTGGGTGATCCCTTCCAGGGCCCGTCGAACATCGGCAGGATCGGCGACATCCCCTTGAAAAAAACTGATTTTGGAAGCCGCTTCTTTCAAGTGTCCCATGAGCCCCGTAGAGAGGTTGTCCAGCACATGGACTCTGGTACCCCGCTTGACAAGATCATCCACGACATGCGAACCGATAAACCCGGCCCCACCGGTGACGAGGACTTTCATGATCACAGGCGCTCAACCTTGGATCGCCGATGGGGGATGGCTTGCATCACGTTGCGCGCGTCAAAGATGAGCCGGGCTTCTTTGGCCACCATTTTATAATCGACGTTTTGATGGTCCGTGGCGATCACCACGCAGTCCGCCGATCGAACCGATTCGCGCGTCAAAGGAACGGAGCGCCACTGCTTTCCGTATCCGCGAACTTGGGCGACATGCGGATCGTGGTAGGCGACCCGGGCCCCTTTTCGAGAGAGCCGGCCCAAAATTTCCAACGCCGGGGAATCGCGCGTGTCATTGATGTTGCGTTTGTAGGCCACGCCAAGCTGCAATATTTTAGAGGACTTGATCGGTTTGGACTCGGCGTTGAGCAAATCTGCAACGCGGGAGACGACGTGTTCCGGCATTTGGCTGTTGATCTGCGACGCCAGATCGATCATCCTCGGCTCAAAACCGGCCGACTTGGCGTGCCAAGACAGGTAAATGGGGTCCGATGGAATGCAGTGGCCGCCGATGCCCGGGCCCGGATAAAACGGCATAAATCCAAACGGCTTGGAGCCGGCGGCATCGATGACCTCCCACACATCGACCCCGATGGCGTTGCACAACAGCGCGAATTCATTGGCCAAAGCGATGTTGATGATGCGAAAGGTGTTTTCCAGAAGCTTCGCCGTCTCAGCGACACGGCTGCTGGAGACTGCAATGACCCGGTCGAGCGACTGCGAATAAAAAAGATGGGCCAGGCGCGTGGACTGAGGCGTGACACCCCCCACGAGTTTCGGGATGGCTTTGACGCCCAGGGCATTGCCCGGGTCAATGCGTTCCGGTGAAAATGCGAGGAAGATGTCGCGATCCATTTTCAGCTTCACAGCTTCCATCTTTTCACGCACCATGCCGTCGGTGGTTCCCGGAGTGGTGGTGCTTTCCAGGATCACGAGTGCGGGCGGCTTCACTTGCTCGGCAACGGTCTCGACTGCGCTGCAGATGAAAGAGAGGTCCGGTTCGCGGCTTTTTTGAAGCGGCGTGGGAACGCAGATGACGATGACTTGGGCTTGGGACAGCGGCTCGCCCCGGCCGGTGACGGAAAGCCGTCCCGCCTTCAACAGCGCCCGGATGGCGGCGGCGGGGACGTCCGGGATGTAACATTTTCCCCGGCGGAGATCTCCGATCCGGCGCGGGTCCAGATCATAACCGGTGACTTTAAACCCGGCTTCGGCGAAACGGACGGCCAACGGCAATCCAACATAGCCCAGGCCGATGACGGCGACACGGGCCCGGCGTTTCCGGATCAGCGCAAGCAGCCGCTCATACGCGGTCGGCATAAGCCCCAATGCGTTCTCTCCAGTACTCCAAGAGATCGCGAAGCGTCTTGTCGAAACCGATTTGCGGTTTCCACCCGGTCCGTGCGACGAATTTGCCGTTGTCCCCCTGAAGCAGCTCCACGTCCGACGGACGCATGCGGGCCGGATCCTGCTCCACTCTGACTTTGACCGTGCTCATGCCGAGCAGCTTTTGCAGAACCGATTCAATGGGGAATGCTGTTCCGGAGCAGATGTTGTACACTTCGCCGGGCTCGCCCTTTTCCAGAGCAAGCCAGTAGGCGCGAACCATGTCCCGGACATCGGTATAATCCCGCTTGGCTTTTAAGTTCCCGACTTTGATGACCGGTTCTTGAACGCCCCGCTCAATCCGGGCGATCTGCTGAGCGAAGTTGGATTCCACAAACACATTGCCCCGGCGCGGGCCGGTGTGATTGAACCCGCGCGTGCGCACCACGTTGAGCTTGAAACTTTGATGGTACTGGTAGGCCAGGAGATCTTGCCCGACCTTGGAGACGGCGTAGGGGCTCAACGGCCGCAGAGGGTTGCTTTCTTTGATCGGAATTTCGTCGGGGTAAACCATTCCGTATTCTTCAGAGCTTCCCGCAATTTGGATCCAAGGGTTTACGCCCAGATGCCGGACCGCTTCAAAAATGTTGAGCTGTCCGATGATGTTTGTGGTCAGGGATTCGGCGGGGGCGCTCCAGGAAGTCGGGACAAAGGATTGCGCCGCCAAATGAAAAATGCGGTCGGGGCGCGACAATTCCAAAACCTTGCGGATCGAAGAAGCGTCCCGCAGGTCGCACTCATGCATCACGATTTTACTCTTGATGTGGTCGATGTTGTCCGTTTTGGAACGCCATCGCTCCATCCCGTGTAGCTCGACGTCCCCCCTCTCCAGGAGGATGTCCGCCAGATGACTTCCTGCAAATCCCGTGATCCCGGTAATGAGTACGCGCATTACTCCCCCTTTTTCGTTGAAAGCCAATGAACTGCCGCGCGGCCCTTCTCTTTCAATAAGGGCTTCCACCAATCGGTGTGCCCTTGATACCACGCAATGGTTTTTTTCAGACCCTCTTCAAATGGGTGCCGTGGCGGCCAAGCCCAATTCCGTTCTTTGCTGGTGCGTTGGAGTTTTTCTGAAGACAAGGCGTACCGGCGGTCATGCCCAGGCCGGTCTTTGACCGGTTGGATCAAAGAAGCCGGTTTGCCCAGGATACGCAGCAGCGTTTCCAAAACCTGGCGGTTCGTTCGTTCCTGGTCGCCCCCGATGTTGTAGATTTCCAGCTCAGCGGCATCGGGGCGCGCCGTTTGCAGCACGGCATCGATGGCCCTGCAGTTGTCTTCGACGTAAATCCAATCCCGCACGTTCAAGCCGTCTCCGTACAGGGGGATCGGCTCATCGTGCAGCGCCTGCGTGATGGCCAACGGGATGAATTTTTCCGGATACTGGTAAGGGCCGTAGTTGTTGGAGCTGCGCGTAATGGCGACAGGCAAACCAAATGTCGCGTGGTAGGCCCCCACCAGCAGATCGGCCCCTGCCTTGCTGGCGGCATAGGGGCTGTTGGCGCGCAAGGGGCTTTGCTCCGTGGCCGCCCCAACCGGAATGCTGCCGTAGACTTCATCCGTAGAAATTTGAAGAAACAATCTGGGCTTCCGGGCCGCCTGCCTGATCTGGTCCAGCAAAACTTGGGTTCCAATGATGTTGGTGGTCAAAAATGCAGCCGAATCGACAATGGAACGGTCGACGTGAGTTTCCGCCGCAAAGTTGACGATAAAATCCGCCTGTCCGATCAACGGACGCACAACGGCAGGATCGGCGATGTCGCCTTGCACGAAACGGTGGCGGGCATTGCCCTCCAGCTCGCGAAGATTTTCCGGATTGCCGGCGTAGGTCAGCTTGTCCAGCGTGACCAGGGTGTCGGCAGGATGGTTTTCAAGAATGTAGCGGATGAAGTTCGATCCGATAAAACCGGCCCCGCCTGTCACCAGCAATCGCCGGGGGCTCATGCGTTTGGGAGGGTGTCCTTGGCCACCCAATTGCTGGCCCTGAGCAGCGACTCGAATGTCCCGCA
>JACQQZ010000031.1 GCA_016206755.1 Candidatus Omnitrophota bacterium | reverse complement strand
GGTCTGGAGGAGTTGGAAAAGTGGGTGGAGCCGGCCGGCCGGCTTCCAAGTCTTTCATCCGAAGAGCAGACCCTGCTTGCCGACCTTCTTTTTGAAATTCGCGAAGCTCCTCCCCCTGATAATTCTGATCAGTACAAGTCCGATCCGCGATACCGGATCTACACGGCACTCGTGGAAGAATTGGAAGAAAGTTCAAACGATGGAACGATGGATTCTTGGCGGTCCGACCTGCTGGCAGGATTTCTCCATCTGGTTTCTCTTTTTTACGCCGATCCCAATTGGGCTTCTTATCCGGCCGTTGCCGTTGCCGTCACGGATGCTTTTGCGGACCGAGCTCGAGACGGTAAGCTGCTTGACGCGCGGTTGCTTCCCGTCATGTTCAATATTCTCAACAGCGAACTGAAGTATGAAAACGCCGATGAGGAATTTCCTGGGCAGATTTCTTTCGCAAACATTTCATTACCGATCCAGCAGATCGGTTTTTGGCCGGGGAGTCGAAACTGGGTCCCGGCGATTTTGAAGCGTCTTAAGGCGTCATCCGATCCAGAACTAAAAGAGGCGTTGGTTCTCATTCTCGGCAAGGGGATTGTCGACACGGGAACTCTGGAGGCCGCGGCTGCCATTGCTGAGCATTGGCCGGAAACGATCCGTCTTCTTCAAAGTGCACATAAGGGCGGTATGACCGATGCGACTCGCGCCCTACTGGCTTTGGCCGGCTCGATCCGATTTTATGGCGATCTGTTGATGTCTCAGAGAAACGAAGCACCCGGTTTTTGGAACTCGCTGCCGGCTTCTTTGCAGGGCCGTATTGAAGCGGCGGCCACGCAGGAACTCCCTTCACCGATAACGATCTGGACAGGCGAACTTCCTTCCGATGCGGAGGCGCTCCTTGCAGAATTAGAATGGGTTTCTTCCGGCCAAGATCTTCAGGCGATCACCTTGATTCAACAGATGATTGAAAGAGGTGCGACTCGGACAATTGATTTTGCAACGCCGGATGCGCCTTCCGGCGATACAGTGACAGAGGTGACTGTATATGTCGCCGAAGAAGACATTGCGCAGGGCGCGTTCACGCAAGATCAAATCGCCGAAGTCGCTGGGCGGTGGCAAGCAGGATTTTCACGAGCCGGCGTTCTCTTTCAAGTCGCGCAATATGTTGAAGGGGAAACGGTTCAGCCGCTTTCCATTGGCGTCCGGCCGGAAGGCAGTGATCCGTTTCCTGCTGTTGCTACCCTGAATTTCCGGACCTTGGAAGATCTGAAGCGCCATACCGGCCCTCAAATCTATGCATTGGCGACAAAGGAGACAAACCCTGCCTTGGTTGGAGTGACTGCCATCGGAGTCCTGCAGTATACTGACGAAGCAGGTCAATCCCGCACCGCAGTCTTCGTGTAACCAGCGCGCCGTGGCGCCGGGATTTTAAAAGAAACTTGCCTCGGTCAAATAAAATAGCGTATAATGCCGCCCGTGAGGTTGTCTATTGAGCGCCTCAAAGCGGTTTGGGATTCTAAAATTCCCTCCGGGTGGCGTCGTCCCTGGATTGGCGTGGGGTTGGATGTCGATGCCGCTGCTGCCCGCGCGGTTGTCCTACGGCATCAACCCCAAACGTTTACCTTGCTGTCCGCTGCCGCCAAAGCCATTCCGGAGCCTTCCGATCGTTCCGCTGCGGCGAGTGTCATCCGCGACCTCCTGGAGACCGTTCATTTTTCGGCGCTCAGGGCCCCCAGGGTCAGCAGCGCGGTTCATGGTTCCTCGGCCGTGGTGCGTTTTGCGACGTTTCCTGCCATGACGCCTGCGGAGCTCAAGCAGGCCGTTCCGTACGAAGCCGATAAGTACATTCCTTTTCAGATGAGCGAAGTGGTGCTGGATTCACAACCGGTCGGAGCTCCCGTCGGCGGCAAGCAGGAAGTCCTCTTGGTGGCCGCCAAGAAAGAGCTGATCCAAGATCAAATTCAGCTTCTTCGGGATGCGGGTGTGGCGCCCCACGTGATTGATCTGGAGGCCTTTGCTCTGGCAAACGCCTGGGAAGCCGTTTTCAAGCCCCAGGAGGGGCAGGTGACGGCGCTTCTGAGCGCCGGCACCCAGCGCTGCTTGCTGGATGTTTTCTCAGGGACGCAGCTCCGCCTGACCCGGGAATTTCCGTTGGCAGTTACAGCCGACGCGCCCGCATCGGGTGTTGAAGCGGTCGTTAAGCAATTGCGCCTGTCGTACGATTATTTTGAGAATCAATCCGGAAAAGACGTCGATCATCTCTTGCTGACAGGCGCCCTTTCAGCCGACCCCAATTTTGCGTCACAATTGCAGGCCACGCTCAACCACCCGGTTCAAATCTGGAATCCTTTGGCTTCCATCGAAAAGGACCCTGCCTGCGCTGCGCAAAATCTCGAGCAAATCTCCGGCGATTTGTCGGTGGCGTTTGGTTTGGCTTTGAGAAAATGCTCCGCATGATCGAAATCAATCTGATTCCGGCCGACCAGCGGCTCCGGATTCCTCTGGGCATCGCCCTGTTCTCGCCGCGCAGGATCGCGGCCTTGGGGGCCGTGTTGTGCGTTGCCGCAACGGCCCTCTTGGGAATTTGGCGCATCGGGTTGGAAAAAAGCTATGCGCGAATGAACGCGCAATGGAAAACGCTGGAAACTTCAAGATCGGAGTGGGAAGCTTTGCGAAATCGCGTGGCCATGCTGGAAACTCAAGCGGAATACATGAAACAGTTGCGCGGCAGGGGGCTGCGCTGGGCGCCCCGGCTCCAGCTCTTGTCCGAAGCTCTGGTGCCGGACGTCTGGTTGACCGAATTGAGCATTCAGCCGGTTGATTTGAAAAAAGAAGCCAAAGAAGCCAAGAAGGAAGAAAAAAAGAAGCTCAGGGACAAATCGGAAAAATCCAAGGTAAAAACGCAAGCCCGCAACCGCAAGCGCGTGGTGGTTGCGGGTGCGGCTCTGGTTCCGGTCAGCGGCGTGGAACCTTCCCCGATCAGCGTCTACCTGCAGTCCTTCAAGAAGCATCCAAAATTTTCCCAGAATTTTGACGGCGTCGAAGTCAAATCCGTCGAGCGCCAAAAAATCGGAACCACCGATGTCAGTGAATTCTTGCTGCAATTGGATGTGGCGGAGCGCCCATGAGCCCCCTCAAACTTCCTCCCATTCTCGAGCGCTTGGATCCCAAACAGAAAAGGATGTTCTTAGCGGCAGCCGCGGGCGTTGCGGTTTTGTTGTGGATCTGGCTGGTCCTCTTTCCTCAGTGGCGGGTGATTGCAGAAGTCAGACCCAAATCGCGCGAATTAAAATCGCAGATTGAAGAAACGCGCCGGGGCATCGCCCAAATGCCGGAATTGAATAAAAAGTATGAGGATTTGCGGACCAGCTTGCGCGCCCATCCCAAGCAGTTGGTCCAAGAACGCTTGCCTGAGCTGCTGGATGAGATTGCCGCTTTGGCCAAGTCCAACGGCGTGTTGGTTCAGACGGTGCGTCCTGTGGAGGCGCGCGATCGCAAAGAAGGAACGGGCAAAGAAAAAGCCGAAACGCCTCGGGCCGAAAGTGCGGTCATTGCCATTGAGATTCTCGGACAGGCAGGGTATCATGACGTGGGCCGTTTCGTCGATGCGCTGGAACAATCCCCCCAGCTTTTTCAAATCCGACGGCTGACGATGACGGGCGATCGAAGAGACGAGGTGCACCATCGCATCTCCATGACCGTTGATGCCATTGTGGCGGTGACGCCTCTGTGAAGGAGAAGAGGGGTGGGACGCTGCGCAACGCGGTGCGGTTTTGGGTGATGCTGGGATTCGTGGCGCCTGCGCTTGCGTGGGCAGCTTACGATCCCAAAGATGCGCGAGACCCGTTTTATCCATTGCTCAATCCGGACGGCGCGCGCCGCGAACCGAAAAAGCCGGAATCGCGTCAAGCAGGTTCCGTTTTTGGCGGTGTCCTGAAGTTGGAAGGAATTCTGTACGATGCCGGCGGCGGTTCCGTTGCGATCGTCAACGGGGAACTGTTTAAGACCGGCGACATTCGGGAGGACATTGAGGTGACGCGGATCGAGCCGGCGCGGGTGATGGTCTTAAAGAACGGTACGGAAGTTGAATTGAAACTTCCGGTCCCTGAGGCCGACGAGGAGAAACCATGAGCCAGCGATTCCATGTTCATCCGAAGGGGGTCCTGTTGGCGGTGGGGGCTGCCGCGGCGTTTTCATTTGGGAGTTCGGCGCAGGCAGATCTGCAGGGAGAGGTTGCCCAACCGCCGCAGCAAGTGGCCCAAGCCGCGCCTGCGTTCCCCGTGGAAGCCCCCGGCGCCAAGCTGATCTCTCTGGATTTCAAAGACGCTGATTTGCAGAATGTGTTGCGGGCCCTGGCGCAAAAAGGGGACGTGAACATTGTGACCTCGCCCGGCATCGGGGGCAACATCACCATCCGTCTGGACAACGTCCTTTGGGAAACAGCCCTGGACGTGATCTTAAAAAGCGTCGAGTTGACTTACGAACGCAATGAAAATGTGATCACCGTCATGACGACGGAAGACATGCTCAAGAAACATGAGCTCGAAAGGGAGCTCACCGCCCAGGAGCCGTTGGTTTCCAAAGTGGTGATTCTCAAGTACTTGGATGCCGCAGACGTCCAGGCGTTTTTGCAGCCGCAGCTGTCGCCGCAGGGCCGGCTCTCCGTTTTGGAAATCACCGGCCAGCGCGGGTGGACGTTCGGCATCGGGGCAGGAAAGAAGCAAGTCAAGGCCAAGGCAAGGACGGACCGCGATGTGTCCCGGGCAAAGGCGCTGCTCATCACCGATACGCCGTCTTCTCTGCGGCGGCTCGAGGCGATTTTGGATCGGGTGGATGTCAAACCCACTCAGATTTTAATCGAAGCGCGCGTAATGGAAGTCAATCGCGATTTGGTGCGCGATCTGGGGCTTGATTTCGCAACAGGGTTCAATGGATTGTCGGATGCCGTCAACACCATCGTCACGCAGCCTTTCTCCAAGCAGAACGGGACCACAG
>JACQQZ010000029.1 GCA_016206755.1 Candidatus Omnitrophota bacterium | reverse complement strand
GCCGTGGCGTTTGTCGAAGATGAATTCCGCCTCTCGCGCGCGCAAACCGTCACCCTCATCGGGCTCATCGCCTTTGCAGCCGCACAGCCGGTCATCTTCTTCCTCGGAAAAGGCGTATTGGACGAGATGGATTTTTGGGGAGGGACATTCGCGCTCGTTCTTTTTGGAACCATTGAAACCGTTCTTTTCGGGTGGGTTTTTGGCATCGACAAAGCGTGGGAAGAAATGCACCGCGGGGCGGAGATGGGCGTTCCCCGGATCTTCCGCTGGATCATGAAATACGTCACCCCCACGGCACTGATCGTCATCTTGGCGGCTTGGTTCATTCAGCAGGGCATCCCTCTGATCATGCTCAGAGGAGTCCCCGCCGACAAAATCCCTTACATGATTGCCACGCGGTGCGGCCTAACGGCGCTGTTTCTTCTTTTGATTGTTCTGGTCAACCGCGCCTGGCGCCATCGCAAGCCGTACGAGGCCGCCTCATGAACATTGCGGGATGGACCTTTCTCGCCCTTTCATGGACGGCCATATTCATCGCGGCCATTTTCTGCTTCTGGAAAATACTCCGCTCCGATCGCTGATAAAAAGTCCTTGACAGGACCCGCGGCTGTCCTGATAATGAAACTCAGTTTCATTGAAATGGAGTTTCAATTTCATCATGACCAAAACCGCCGAAGTCATCCTGTTTCCCAGGCACGCCAAGAACCCGGCGCAATTCCGGACGTGGCTGGCCTCTATTTCCAGTACCTTCAAAAAATACCTCGAAGGCAAAGGGCTCAACTTGACCCATCAGCGCGAGGAAGTTCTCAAGTGCCTCTTGTCCGCCGGAAACCACATGTCTCTGGACGACGTCTACGCAGCCGCCAAGAAAAAGGATCCGACCATCGGCCGCGCGACGGTGTTTCGCACCTTAAAGCTCCTAGAGGAGTGCGGTTTGGCCGCGGAAGTCGGATCTGCGGATGGGCGAACGCGCTTTGAAATCAAGGCCGACCGCCCCCACCACGACCACATGATCTGCATTGAATGCGGGCGGATCGCAGAATTTGAAAGTCCCATGATGGAACGGTTTCAAAACAAAGCGATCCGCCAGCACAAATTTATCGCACTGTGGCACCGGCATGAAATTTTCGGCCGCTGCGAGCTGTGCGCCAAATAACTTAACAGCCGATGGATCAGCCCCCCAGCCCAACCGTCAAATTGCTGGACAGAATTCTGGCAGCCATCGGCTCGATGGATTACGGCGTCATCGAGATTGTGGTCCACAACAAAGAAGTGGTTCAAATTGAGAAGAAAGAAAAGATCCGGATCTTCAATAAAAAGTAAGGCGGCCTTCTTCGCCTGCATGATGTTTGTTTTTGCCGCCGGTCCGGCCGATGCCACAGAGGGACACGGCATCCCGGAAGCGGAAGAAGAGCTGCACGAGGCGCGCCATGGAGGGTCATTTGGCGACGCCGATGACCAGTTTCATTATGAAGCGCTGATCAACCCCCAAGGAGAGCTTGTTTTGTACGTGAACGATGAGCGCAATCAACCGCTCGACGTTCGCACGCTGCAGGGTCGCTTCACAATCAATCCGGATTCCTCATCCCTCCCCGAAAAATTCATACCTTCTTCATCCGGGGAATATTTTCACGCCGTCTTTTCACGGCCCCTGGCGGAAACAGTCCATGTCAAAGTTGAGGTCTTCAAAGGCGCCCAATGGGTGGCCATGGAGTTCTTCTTGCCCAATCGGCTGACCGGATCGCCGGAAGCTCACCTCGAACGCAAAATCGCTGGCTGATCGGATAGATCCGAAAACACAGCAATGGAAAGGCGCGCCTGTTTTATGAAACGTTTCATTTGGATTGGATTGGTTTTTGGAGCCATTGGAATAGGTCAAGCCGCCCACGCAGCCGACGAACGCACGGTAACCCTGGAAGGCGTTACCGTTTCTGCCGCCAAGCAAAATTCCCAGTTCCTCCCGGATGTCCAGCAAGGAAAAATTTATGCGGGCAAGAAAGCAACGGTCACGCGTCCGGATCGTTTGCCGCCGATCGCCAACAACACGCACCGGCAAACGTTCTATCAATCGCCAGGCCTGCTCGTTTCGGAGCTCCCCAACGGCGGCCATGCCAATTTTAATTACCGCGGCATCGGAGATCCCCATGAAGCGCAAGACATTCTGATTTTAAAAGACGGCGTGCCGATCAGCTTCGAGCGCTTTGGATATGCGACGGCTTACTACTTGCCTCCCACCGAGTCTGTGGAGCGAGTCGAATTGATTCGTGGCGGAGGAGCTTTGCTCTATGGGCCGCAACCCGGGCCGGTCCTCAATTACGTCACTGATGGACCTCCAACCGGAACTCCGCTCACCGCCGGCACGCAACAGGAGTTCGGTTCCTACGGCACGTACAACACCTACAACGCTGTGGGGGGATCCTCCGGTGCTTGGGGAGTTTTGGCCGACTACTACCACACCCACTCCAATGGGCAGCGAGCCAACGAAGGATACGACGTCAATGGGGGAAATTTTAGAACGGTACTCGACAAAACAGATGATTCCCGCTGGATCCTGACGGTGGACGCCCACCGCGGAGAGCACCATGAACCAGGTCGATTGACATTGGCGCAATTCAACACCAATCGAGACCAAACGCTGCGGCCCCATGACCGCCTGGAGATCGAACGTTATGCAGCCAACCTGGTCAACGAGCGTCAGTGGTCGAAAAATACCGCTTCTACCGTGATGTTCTACGGAACTTCGATGGACCGTTTCAGCTTGCGCAGAACGAGCAACACCTCTACGCAGAATAATTTGGACCGGCGGGAAAACGCCTCCGGAGGCGTCGAAGGACGGGTGCAGCATCACTACTCGGCATGGGGAGATGACCACCTCCTGACGTTGGGAGGAACGGCCTACTATGCCGATGCGCCGCGCACGCAAGACCGCAGCCGTGCGGGGACGTACCCCTCGGAGCAGGGAACGGCCATTTTTGAATACGACTATCGAACCGCCTACGGCGCGCTGTTCGGCGAGAACAAGTTTAATTTTGGAAAACTTTCCATCATTCCAGGATTCCGTCTGGACATCCTCAGCGCGCGCATCAAAGAGCTGTTCAACACCGGCAAAACTTCTCCCCTGCACAACATCAATGAGCTGTACGTCACGCCTCTGGTAGGCCTTGGGGCCCAGTACGACCTCACCGGGCAAACACAGCTTTACGGCAACGTCTCCCAGGGTTACAAGCCGCCGCAATTCGACGACCTGGCCCCTACAGGCAACAACACCCTGCCGGCGGATACATTGGAGGAAGGAAAAACCTGGAGCTATGAAGCCGGCATTCGCGGAACGCCCACGCCCTGGGCGCAATTTGACGCCAGCGCTTTCCTGACGAACTATGACAATTACTTCGGCACAGTCACGGTGGGCGCCAACACGCAACGAAGAAATGTCGGCCGGTCTGTTTATCATGGCGTCGACTTCAGCGGTGAAATCAACGCCACCGCCTTGCTCGAATCGCTGATGCGCCCCCAATCAGAACCGTCCTGGGCCGATCGCGTTGGCGTTTTGAGTCTTTTCGGCAATGTCGTTTCGCTGTCGGCTGAATTTGAAGAAGGTCCGCTCAATGGCCGGGAACCGGCCTATGCGCCCGACCTCTCGGCAAAAACCGGGCTCATCTACCGCTGGCGTGATCGGGCCAAGCTGGCTTTGATCGGAACATTCGTCGGAGACCATTTTTGGGCCGACAACAACGCGGCCGGGACCACCGGCACCACTGGAATTCCCGCCTACGCCATCTGGGACGTCACCGGGGAATTCAACGTCTGGAAAAACCAGGCCGGCATTTTCTTCGGCATCAACAACTTCACCGATGAAAACTATTTCTCGCGTGTCCGTTCCGATGGCGTTGAGCCGGCATTGCGACGCAACTACTACGGAGGTTTTCGTGTCCGCTATTAAAACGACGCTATGATTCCGATCCACTGGCAGTTGGGCTTGATTGCAGGGATTACTATTTTTCTAGGACTTCCCATCGCCATCCTGCCCAAACTGGACATGCGGGCCCGGGCATTTTTAAATTCACTCTCCACGGGAATCCTCATTTTCTTGTTGATCGAAATTTTGGGCAAGGTATTGGAGGAAGTGGAGGAAGCGTTCGAGCATGCACAGAGCTTCTCGGCATCCTTGTCTTCTGCAATGCCGGCGGCTTTTCTACTGGTAACAGGCGTTGGCCTGGGACTTTTGGGCTTGGTTTGGTTTGAGAAAGCATTCATTCATGCCAAAACAGGCGAAACCAGTTCGCTCAAACGCACCCGGCAATTGGCGCTGATGATTGCCATCGGCATCGGCATCCACAACTTCGGGGAAGGGTTGGCCATCGGGCAGGAGTACGCCGCCGGGGCACACCACTTGGCGTTCCTTCTGGCAACCGGCTTTGGCCTCCACAATGCCGCCGAAGGGTTTGGCATTGCCGCTCCGATGGCAGGATACAAACCGGGCCTCAAATTTTTGGCGTTGCTCGGACTGATCGGAGGGCTGCCCACGCTCATCGGCTCCATCGTGGGAGGGATTTGGGTTTCCGAAGCTTCCGAACTGTTCTGCCTCTCTTTGGCCGGGGGAACCATTCTCTATGTCATTGGTGAGCTGCTGCACATCGGCAAGCAGCTCAAAAGCGAAGTGGTTGCCCACGTGGGGCTTTTGACCGGATTCTTTGTGGCTTTCGCGACGGAAGTGCTGATCCACATCGCCCGGTAATTTTTGCTTGCAATTCCGGCGGTTTTTTCATAGAATACCTCTTTTACGCCTATGAAAAGCTACCTCGCACGACCTCAGGAAGTTGTACGCCGCTGGCACCTCTTGGATGCCGATGGAAAAATTCTAGGCCGGTTGGCCGTTCAGTCCGCTGTTCTCTTGCGCGGAAAGCACAAACCGACCTGGACGCCTCACATCGACACCGGGGATGGCGTGGTCATCATCAATGCCGCTAAAATCAGAGTGACAGGTCGGAAGATGAAGCAGAAGACCTATCAGCGGTACAGCGGCTATCCGGGCGGGCTTAAAACAGAAACCTTGGAAGTCCTCATGAAGCGCAAGCCGACGGATGCGCTCCAATGGGCCATTGAAGGCATGGTCCCTAAAAATCCTTTGGGCCGGGCGATGCTCAGCCGCTTGAAGATCTATCCGAGCGCGACGCACCCGCACAAGGGGCTCACGGCAACAACAGCCGAAAAATCATGACGCACACTCAACAACTCTCGGCAACAGGACGGCGCAAAGAAGCCGTCGCTCAAGTGCGGCTCAAATCCGGACAGGGGAGAATCGTGGTCAATGGCCGGTCGGTGGAAGAATACTTCCCGCGGCCCACTTTACAAATGCTGATCCGGCAACCTTTTATGATGACCCAAACCCTCGACAAATACGATTGCGTCGCACGGGTCAATGGCGGAGGTCTCTCCGGCCAGGCCGGTGCTTTGCAGCACGGTATTTCTCGGGCTCTTTCCACCATTGATCAAACGCTGCGGGCAACGCTGCGCAAGGGCAGCTTCCTGACGCGCGATTCGCGCGCCAAGGAGCGTAAAAAGTACGGCCGTAAAGGCGCCCGCAAGCGGTTTCAATGGACGAAACGCTAAAGTAAACCCAGAAACAGCTCAAACGTCCTATCCCGCCTTGCGAGCAATCGACGGGGTAGGACGTTTTATTTACAATGGCCGTTCTCAATGGGAGAATTCTTCAAATGGTGCGCATCGGTATTGTGGGGGCGACAGGATATTCCGGACAGGAACTTGTTCGTTATCTTTTACGCCATCCCCACGTTCAAATCAGCTATTTGGCATCGCGCCGGTTGGAAAAGCCCGTTTCCTTTTCAAAGATGTTTCCGGAATGGAGCGGAAAGGTTCATCTGCAATGCCGGCCGTTCAAGATCCAGGATGCCATCCGATACTGCGACGTCATCTTCCTGGCATTGCCGCACGCCGTGGCGATGTCGTTGACGCCTGCCTTTGTGAAAGCAGGCAAGTACGTCATCGACTTGAGCGGAGATTATCGTCTCAAGTCTGCGAGCGGTTTTGCGAAGGCCTATCAGATGCGGCACGCGGACCCCAAAGGTCTGGCGAATGCCGTTTACGGGCTCACGGAACTTTACCGGGAACAAATCCGGAAAACAAAAGTGGTGGCCAACCCCGGATGCTACTCCACCGCCTCCATCCTCGCGGCAGCGCCCCTGGTCAAACGCAGGATCGTGGAACCGGCAGGTCTTATCATCGATGCAAAGTCCGGAGTCACGGGCGCCGGAAAATCATTGAAAGAAGAGCTTTTATTCACCGAGATGAATGAAGAGCTGCGCGCCTACAAACCGAACGATCACCAGCACATGCCTGAAATCGATCAGGCGTTGCGGCAATGGGGAGGACGATCCCTGCGCTGCGCTTTTGTTCCCCATTTGGTGCCGATGAACCGGGGCATTTTTGCCACGGTCTATCTGCGCCTGACGCGGCGGGTCAACGAAAAACAGATGCAGCGGTGGTACGAGGAATTTTACAAAGGGTCCGGCTTTGTCCGCGTCCTGCCTGCGCCCTCGTTGCCTAAAACCGGCCGCGTGGCTTACACGAACGATTGCGAAATTGCCGTGCGCGCCGCCCAGGGCGGCCGTCTGGCCATTGTCATGGCAACCATCGACAATTTGGGCAAGGGTGCCGCCGGACAAGCCGTTCAGAACATGAACGTGATGATGGGATTCGACGAGGAGGCGGGACTCCAGTGAAGTTAAAATCAATCCCCGGCGGGGTCACCGCCGCAAAAGGTTTCCGGGCGTCCGGCGTGGCTGCCGGCATCAAAGTCCGCGGCAAGCGGGATCTGGCGCTCATTTATTCTCAATCTCCGGCGGTGGCCGCCGGAATGCTGACCACGAATCAGCTGGCCGCCGCACCGATCCGCTGCTGCAAAACCATTTTCAAGCGCGGCAAAGCCCAAGCCATCATCGCCAACAGCGGCAATGCCAACGCCTGCACCGGTATTCAGGGAATGATCGATGCGCAGGGAATGGCGCAGGCGGCTGCGAAAGCGCTTTCGCTGGATCCTCGCATGATGCTGGTGGCTTCCACAGGCGTCATCGGCCGGCCGCTGCCGATTCGGAAGATATTAGAAGGCATCCCGTCTGCGGTGACTCACTTGAACGCGCACGGCTCGCACGCAGCCGCGGAAGCGATCATGACCACCGATCTGGTGCCAAAAGAATATGCCGTGGAATTTTCCGTGGAGGGCGCACCGGTCCGCATCGGCGGCATCGCCAAAGGTTCCGGCATGATCCATCCAACGATGGCCACGATGTTTGCATTTTTAACGACCGACGCCGCCATCACGCTGCCCTCGCTGCGCGTTGCCGTCAAACAAGCGGTCGCGCATTCGTTTAACTCCATCACGGTCGACGGCGACATGTCCACCAACGACATCGTGGCTGTTCTGGCCAACGGCAGGGCAGGCAACAAAGCGTTGCAAGCGGGGGATGCAGGACTGGGGGCCTTTGTACGCGCCTTGACGCATGTCTGCGAGCACCTGGCGAAAATGATCGTCAAAGACGGCGAAGGGGCAACGCATCTGATTACCGTCGATGTTCGCGGGGCGCATTCCGCTCATGAAGCCAGGAAAGCGGCCCGGGGCGTCGCCGGCTCGCTGCTGGTTAAAACGATGGTCACCGGACGAGACCCCAACTGGGGAAGAGTTGCGGCCGCCATCGGCGCTTCCGGCGCGCACCTCAATCCCGGGAAACTCACGATCAGCTTGGGCGGGATTACAGTGTTCCAGCATGGGCAGCCGGTGCGGTTTAACCCGTTGCATTTGAAACGCGTGCTGGACCATCCTGAAACCCTCATCAGCATCCATTTGGGAGCGGGGGCATCGCAGGGCCACGTCTGGACGTGCAATCTCACGGAAGGCTACATTCACATCAATGCCAAATACACCACATAAGCCACATCGCTCGTACAGCGGTACCGTTTCCGGGAGTGCCAGGTTCCCGCTTGAACCTGGCACTCCCGGAAACGGTACCGCTTGCGTTTTCGCAAGCAAGGTTTCCAATGGCTTTTAACGTTGCGCTCGACCCGCATTTGCAGACGGCCAAAGGCAAGGCCGATATCCTCATGGAAGCATTGCCGTACCTCAAGGCATTCCGCGACAAGACATTTGTCATCAAGTACGGAGGAAGCGCCCTCGGAGATGCAGCGCTCAGACGCGGCATCCTGGAGGACATTGTTTTTTTAAGTCTGGTTGGGATTCGGCCCGTCCTCGTGCATGGCGGCGGACCGGACATTTCACAACGGATGGCAGCCACCGGAAAACAGGCGCAGTTTGTCGAAGGACTGCGCGTGACGGACCAGCACACGCTGGACATCGTCGCCGCGGCCCTCAGAGAACTCAACGACTTGCTGGTGCGGGAAATCCGGGAACTGGGAGGCAGGGCAGCCGGTTTTTCAAAACCTCAGGCCACCGCGCTCGAAACGCGCCGGTTGTGGGTCAAAGGGCAAGACATCGGATTTGTCGGAGAAATCGTGGCCGTTCATCCGAAGCGGATCCTCCACGCCATGCACCAAGACAAAATCCCGGTGGTCTGGCCGCTCGGAAAAGGCAAGGGCAATCAGCTTTACAACGTCAACGCCGACCAAGCCGCCGCCGATTTGGCCGCGGCACTCCAAGCCGAAAAATTTGTGATGGTCACCGACGTGCGCGGCATTTTACGCCGACCGGACGATGAAGAGAGCTTGATCCCGAGCGTGAACATCAAGCAGGTGGAAAATCTCATTGAAGACGGGACCATCGTCAAAGGCATGATTCCCAAAGCCCGGGCCTGCGTCTACGCGCTTCGCGAAAGGGTCAAAAAAACACACATGATCGACATCAAGATCCCGCACGGATTGCTCCTGGAGTTTTTCACCGATCGCGGTATCGGAACGGAGATCGTGCGATCCCGATGAAAACAGAACAGATTGCTGAAATTTACAAACGCTTTGTCATGCCCACCTATCTGCGCAACGGCATCGTCGCCGAAAAAGGTGCGGGGTCGACGCTGTGGGACATAGAAGGCAAGCGCTATCTGGACTTTTTTCCGGGATGGGGCGTCAGCTCGCTGGGCTATTGCCCCAAACCGGTGGCGCGCGCCGTGGAGAAGCAAATTAAAAAATTGATCCACATCTCCAACAGCTACATGCATGAACCGCAAGCGCTGCTGGCCAAAGCGCTGATCGAATCCTCTTTCGACGGGAAAGTTTTCTTCTCCAACAGCGGCGCGGAAGCCGTCGAAGGGGCCATTAAGCTTGCGCGCAAATGGGGACATCCCCATCGGTACGAAATTCTAACGATGCAGCGCTCGTTTCATGGACGCACGTTGGGCGCGCTTGCAGCGACAGGGCAACCGAAATATCAGGAAGGATTCCAGCCGCTGCCTGCCGGATTCAGAACGGTGCCGTTCAACGATCTGGAAGCAGCCATCAAGGCGGTCACGCCCCAAACCGTGGCCATTTTACTCGAGCCGATCCAAGGTGAAGGGGGGATCAATGTTGCGACCCCGCAATTCTTGAAGGGCTTAAGGGATCTCTGCGATCAGCGCAAGCTGCTGCTCATCTTCGATGAGATCCAATCCGGCTTCGGCCGGACAGGTAGGTTGTTTGCTTATCAGCACTTTAACATCGTTCCGGATGTCATGCTCTTGGCCAAAGCCATTGCGGGAGGCCTGCCGATGGGGGCGATTGTTGCCAAACGCGCCATCGCGGACACCTTGACTCCCGGCACGCACGCGGCCACTTTTGGAGGCAGTCCGCTGGTTTGCGCGGCGGCCTCAAGCGTTCTAGAAACCGTCCGCCAGCCAAAATTCCTGAATCAGGTTCAGCGGCGCGGGGAACAGCTGATGCACCGGCTGGAGCTTTTGAAACAGAAACATTCCATCATTCAAGAAGTACGCGGCAAGGGACTGATGATCGGCGTAGAGCTGACTCAAGCAGGAGCGCCCATCGTGGAACGCTGCCGGAACAGGGGGCTTCTCATCAACTGCACGCAAGAAAAAATCCTGCGCCTCCTGCCGGCATTGACCGTCAGCAACACGGAAATCCAAAAGGCGCTTCGCATCCTCGATGCCGCGCTGACCTAAAGG
>JACQQZ010000032.1 GCA_016206755.1 Candidatus Omnitrophota bacterium | reverse complement strand
TCGAACGCCCGGAGTTTCCGCAGGCGCGCTCGCTGCCGCTGATGGCTCCGGCTTTTCATCCCAACGGGCTTCAATGCGAGTCCCCTTGCCGACTTTTTTTCTCAGATAATACAGCTTCGCCCGATTGACTTTACCGCCCCGGACGACACGGACTTTTTCGATGAACGGAGAGTTGAGTAAAAAGGTGCGCTCCATCCCTTCGCCGAACGCAACGCGGCGCACGGCAAACGTTTCCTGCGAACCGGCCCCCTTGCGGCTGGTGACGATTCCTTCGAACATCTGCACGCGGGTCTTTTCGTCTTCCTGAATCTTGACGTACACCTGAACGGTGTCGCCGATCCGGAACTGCGAACGATCCGCCTTGATATGGGGTTTCTCAATCCACGCGATTTTTTCTCGATTGCTTGCCATTGGAACCTCCCAAGTACGCCTTCACAAGATCCGGCCTGCGGCGGCGAGTACGCTCCCACGCGCTGGTTTGCCGCCATGCGGCAATGGCGCGTGCATCGCCCGACAACAACAGTTCCGGCACCTTCATGCCGCGAAACTCGCGGGGCCTCGTGTAGTGAGGATACTCTAGGAGCGATTTAGAAAAAGACTCATCGTCCTTCGAGGTTTCGTCTCCCAGCACGCCGGGGATCAGACGCGCCACCGCGTCGACAATCACCAGGGCCGGCAATTCCCCGCCGGTCAACACATAGTCCCCGACGGAGATCTCCTCATCCACAAGCGTTTCTCGCACGCGCTCATCCACCCCCCCGTAGTGGCCGCACAAGAGAACAACCTGCTCTTCTTGTGCCAATCGCCGGGCTGTCTTCTGAGTGAATTTCTCGCCCTGCGGCGTCATCAGAATGACGCGAACTCTAGATTGACTGCTACTTGATTTGCTGCGCCTTGATCTTGTAATGGCTTTGACCGCATCAAAAAACGGCTCCGGCCGCATCACCATCCCCGGCCCTCCGCCGTATGGCCGGTCATCCACCTTAAAATGCTTTTTGTCCGGCGACCAATGTCTCAGGTCATGGACCTTGACGATCACCTTTTGACTGGCGATGGCGCGCTTCAAAATCGAGCTGCCCAGAATCGCCGGAAACATCTCCGGGAAAATGGTGACAACGTCAATGCGCATAACGCCTCTAAAACGTTACGCCTTGCCGGCGCTGCCGGCTGCTTGGGCCGCCGCGTAACGCTTCAGCAGCGTCTTGACGGTCGGCGACGACTCGGCGCCCTTGGAGAGCCAGTACCGGATCCGCTCCACATTCATCTTCAGAAGCGGCGGATTCTTGGAAGCATCGTAGTAACCGACTTCCTCCAATGTCCGGCCGTCACGCGCAGTCTGGCGGTTGATCACCACCACGCGGTTGTGGGGTTTCTTCTTCGTCCCCAATCGCTTCAATCGAATCATCACTGTCGCCATTTTTGTCCTTTAATCCTCTTTTTCGCGGCGCACCTGCGCGCCGAGCCCTGCCAACTTCTCTTCCAACCGCTCATAACCGCGGTCCAAATGATAAATACGGGAAATCTCCGTCGTCCCGCGCGCAGCCAAACCGGCCAGCACCAGAGCCGCCGAGGCGCGCAAATCCGAAGCCATGACCGGCGCCCCGCTGAGCGTCTTCACGCCTTGCACAATGGCGCTTGCCCCTTCGAGCATCACCTGGGCCCCCATGCGGTTGAGCTCGGCCACATGCATGAACCGGTCCGGATAAATTTTTTCCGTAATCACGGAAATCCCTTCCGTCACGCACATCAGCGCCATCATCTGCGCCTGCATGTCCGTCGGGAATCCGGGATACGGCAACGTGGTCACACCGACCGGCTTGAGCGCTTTGGTGCAACGCGCACGCAGCGTCGCCGGGGCATTCAGCGGCGTGATGTCCACGCCCGCTTCCCGAAGCTTGTCGATCATCGCACCCAGATGCTCCTGCCTGGCGCCGTTGACCGTGATGTCTCCGCGCGTCATGGCAGCCGCCGCCAAATAGGTGCCGGCTTCGATGCGATCCGGAATCACGGAATGCTTCAGGGCGCCCAGCTCATGCACGCCGTTGATTTGAATGAGCGGCGTCCCCTGGCCCGAAATTTTGGCCCCCATGCTCGCCAAACCGTTGGCCAGGTCGACAACTTCCGGCTCGCAGGCCGCATTCTCAATCACGGTGCGGCCGCGCGCAAGGCACGCGGCCATCATCACGTTGGCCGTGGCCAGCAC
>JACQQZ010000039.1 GCA_016206755.1 Candidatus Omnitrophota bacterium | reverse complement strand
GCCGCGGTTTACTCTTCACGGCAGGAACAGGTTGCTTTAATTTGGATTAAGCTTGCAAACGTCGCAGTTGCTTTCATTCCGACACTTGTATTTGCGTTTACATTGGCCGTGTGTCAGCGGTTGAAAAAAATGCGTTGGGCGCTGACGGCTGCCCTGCTCGGCTCTGCCTTGTTTGCCCTCTGCATTGTCCTTACGAATCGCTTCGTGGCCGGGACTTACCATTATTCGTGGGGTTGGTATGCCCGGTACGGAGCGCTGAGCTTGCCGTTTCTTGCCGGTTTTGTAGGTCTGGCTGCAGCGAGCATGAGTTTATTCTGGCAGGAATACACGCACGCCAGCTCGGCGGCGGCCAAGCGCCGTTTTAGGATCCTCTGCATCGCATTCGGCGTGGCTTTTTCCGGATCGATTGATTACTTGCCGGCCTACGGTGTCCCGGTTTACCCATTGGGCTACATTTTTATCTCACTTTTCTTGATGATCGCCGCGCGCGCCATTTGGAAATATCGCCTGGTCGACATCACGCCTTCCTTGGCGGCGCGGCAGATGATCAGCACCATGAGGGATGCCGTCCTGATCATCGACTGCGAGGGCGTGATCCGTGTTGCCAACCCTGCCGCCGCCGAATTGTTCGACCACCCGCTGCATGATCTGATTGGCCAGCCCGTTCGGTTGCTCGACCCTCCTGTATTCACGGAAACGATGCTGGCGCGGTTTTTAAGGAGCCCCGCGCCGCAGCATCAAGAGATTCATGCGGCCAATCAGAAAGGCCGGGAATTGTATTTGGAGCTGTATTGTTCTGTTCTTCCGGATGCGGCCGGACAGCCGATCGGAATGGTCTGCATGGCCCGGGACGTGTCTGAGCGCAAGCGGGCCCAGGCGGCTTTGCGGGAATCCGCAAACTACGCGGAAAACATCATTGACACAGTGCGCGAATCGCTGGTTGTTCTCGACAGCAACCTCAAAATCCGCTCCGCCAATAGGGCTTTTTATCAAACGTTCTCGACGACCCCCGAAAAAAGCCATCAGCGATACATCCATGAAATCGGACCAGGACAATGGAGCAATCTCTCGACCCTGCGCGGGATGTTCAAGCTGCTCCCTACCGACCGGCTCTTTGAAGACATCGAGTTGGACTACGAATTTCCGGAGGGCGCCAAAACTTTCCTGCTCAGCGCTCGAAGACTGATTCGGCGCGACCGGCAAACGGAGATGATCCTTCTGGCGATGGAAGAAGTCACCCAGCAAAAACGCGCCCAGTCGCTTTTGAAAGCCGCCATCGCAGAGTTGGAAGCCACGCAAGCAGCCCTCAGATCTTCCCGTCCCTCTCCCTCCGGCGGCGCTCAAGCGGCCTAAGCCCTTTCTCCCTCCGGCTTGACAGGTTTTCTCGACGAGGGTAGGATAGCGGGCAGGAGGTTCTGCCCGATGTCAGGTCATTCGAAGTGGGCCACCATTAAGCACAAGAAAGGAGCTGCCGACGCCCGGCGCGGGCAGCTTTTCACCAAGCTCATCCGTGAAGTCACCGTCGCCGCCAAGAACGGCGGTGGCGATCCCAATGCCAATCCCCGGCTGCGGTTGGCGATGGACAAAGCCCGCGAAGCCAACATGCCTAAGGACAATGTCGAAAAAGCGATCAAGCGGGGCACCGGAGAATTGGAGGGGGTCATCTACGAAGAGGTGACCTACGAGGCATATGCCTCCGGAGGCGTCGCCCTCTACATCGAAGCGCTCACCGACAACAAGAATCGCACCACGGCCGAAGTCCGTAACATCCTGACCAAACGAAACGGCAACATGGCCGGCGCGGGCGCCACGGCCTGGCTCTTCCAGAAAAAGGGCTATATCCTGGTGGACAAAGCGGTGATCGATGAAGAAAAGCTGATGAACACCGTTTTGGAAGCCGGGGCGGATGATCTGAAGAGCGACGGAACTTCCTACGAAATCACGACGGACCCTAAAAATTTCGAACCGGTCAAGCAAGCGCTCTCCGCCGCAAAAATTCCTGTGCTATCGGCCGACCTGACGATGCTGCCGACCACAACGGTTCGCGTGGAAGAGGAATCTTCGGCCAAGCAAGTGTTGGGATTGGTGGAATTGCTGGAAGAGCATGACGACGTCAATCACGTGTACGCCAACTTCGACATCCCCGACGAATTGTTGTCACGCGTTGCATAACCCCGCGAGTTGATCGAATGCGCATTTGCGGCGTCGATCCTGGATTGGAAGCGACCGGGTACGGCGTGATCGATGTCGCCGGAAATCACCTGACGTTGGTTGCCGCGGGATCGGTTCGTTCTTCAGCGCAAGAAAGTTTGACTCTCCGGTTGGGCTCCATCTATGAAAAAATCATCCGGCTTCTGGAACAGCACAAGCCGGATCTCATCGTGCTCGAGGAGCTTTACTCCCATTACAAGCATCCGACGACGGCGATCCTCATGGGCCACGCCCGCGGGGCGGTGCTGTTGGCGGCGGCCCATCGCCGGTTAAAGATGAAGCATTATTC
This sequence comes from Candidatus Omnitrophota bacterium, assembly GCA_016206755.1. GTDB lineage: Bacteria > Omnitrophota > Gorgyraeia > 1-14-0-20-64-10 > JACQQZ01 > JACQQZ01. The sequence goes on along the minus strand of JACQQZ010000039.1, from coordinate 5,094 downwards.
CGCCACGCACATCAAAAAAGCGGTGACCGGCCGCGGGCACGCGACCAAGGATCAAATTCAACGAATGATCCAGGCATTGCTCAATGTTTCCACTGCCGGGGCGGCCTACGATACAACGGATGCTTTGGCGGCGGCCATTGCGCATGCCCACACGCTGCGTTCTTCGGCCGCCGCGGAAGTTGTCGCATGATCTCTCAAATTGCGGGGAAGGTGGTCCAGCGCCGGTTGCAGGGGCTGCTCATCGATGTTCAGGGACTCTGCTACGAAGTTTTTATTCCCGCCGCTATTTTGCAGTCGCTCGACGGACAAACTTCACCCCATGCAGAGATTCGTCTTTACACTTTTCACTATCACCAGATCGAGCCTTCCCGGGCCACGCCGGTTCTCATCGGTTTTACCAATGAAGTCGAGCAGGAATTCTTCGAGCAGTTCATCACGGTTTCCGGAGTGGGACCCAAAGCGGCGCTGCGCGCCATCTCCAAGCCGATTCCTCACATCGCCCGCGCCATCGATCAAGGAGACGTTGAATTTTTGAAAAGTTTGCCCGGGATCGGCACGCAGCGCGCCAAAGAGATCGTCGCAAAACTCCAGGGAAAAGTGGGCAAGTTCGGTCTTTTGCCGGATCATGAAATTCCATTGGCTCCCGGAAAGGAAGATGTTGCGCAAGAAGCCCTGGCGATTCTGACGCAGCTGCAGTACAAACCGGCTGAAGCCAAGACCATGATCCAAATGGCCTTGGAGCGCATCCCGGCGGTTGCGACGGCTGAAGAATTGCTCAACGAGGTTTATCGCCAGCGCTCTTCAGCCCGGAGAGGATTTACACTCATCGAGCTGCTGATGGCTGTCATTGTGATCGGTTTGTTGATGACCTTCGCCGTTCCCAACTACCGGCGCCGCATCGAAAGGGCGCGCGGGGCCGAAGCGTATGGGACGGCTGCTATTGAAATGCAGCTCGACACAGGGGAGATTCGACAAAGTGGAGACTATTGACCCCTCTATTCTTCCGCCTCAACAGGAGACGGAAGAAGACCGCGTTTTGAATTTAAGCCTTCGCCCGGGCTCGCTGAGCGATTTTGTGGGACAGCCGGACACGTTGGAAAATTTGCGCGTGGCGATTCAGGCGGCCCAGGCGCGCGCCGAGCCGCTGGAGCATCTTTTGTTTTCCGGTCCGCCCGGACTGGGAAAAACGACCCTGGCGCACATCATCGCCCATGAGACCGGGGCCAAGGTCACGGCGACTTCCGGTCCGGCCATCGAGCGGGCAGGGGACTTGATCGGCATTCTCACCAACTTGGATGCCGGCGACATTCTGTTTATCGATGAAATTCACCGGTTGTCCAAGGTGGTGGAAGAGTTTCTCTACCCTGCCATGGAGAATTTCCAAATTGATTTCGTGATCGACAAAGGTCCTTACGCCAAGACGATCAAATTCTCCCTCAAGCGCTTTACGCTCATCGGCGCGACGACGCGCAGCGGCCTTCTCTCAGCCCCCTTGCGCGGGCGGTTCGGGATGCTGTTCCACTTGGATTTCTACGCGCCGGAAGAGCTGGTTCAGATCATGACGCGCTCGGCGAAGATTTTAAGCGCCGCCTTGGAGCCGGATGCGGCGCTGGAGATCGCCCGTCGAGCTCGCGGGACTCCGCGCATCGCCAACCGCTTGCTGCGCCGGGTGCGGGACTATGCGCAGGTCAAGTCCGACGGCCGCATGACGAAAAAAACGGCCATTCAAGCGTTGGAGGCGCAGCGGATTGACCCGCTGGGTTTGGATGAGATTGATCGAAAAGTTCTCAGAACAATCCTGGAAATCTATCGCGGCGGGCCGGTGGGGATTGACGCCCTGGCGGCCACCGTCAACGAAGAAGTGGACACCATCACCGATGTCATTGAGCCGTATCTGCTCAAGGCCGGGTTGCTCAAGCGCACGTCCCGAGGACGCGAGGTGACGCGCGCGGTTTACGATCACTTGAAATGGGCCGGCGAGAAAAAACCGGGGCAGCTTTTTCCTGAGCTGACTTGAACGATGCCGGATTTTCAGAGTTTGGGCCGCGGACTCGTTGCAACCGGTCTTTTTCTGTTGTTGTTGGGCGTCATCTTGATTTTCAGCGGACGGATTCCTGGTTTGGGCCGCCTCCCGGGCGACATCATCCTGCACAAGGAAAAATTTACTTTTTATTTTCCATTGACGACATGCCTTCTTTTAAGCGCGCTCATCTCCCTGATCGCCTGCCTCTTCTTCCGGCGCTGATTTTTTTTGCGGCCGCCGTCTTTTCCCCTTCAGTGGCATGGGCCGCTCCCGCTTCTGTTCGCGTTGAAGTCATCGACAAAACCCCGTCGGTTCACATGACGGTTCCCGGCCCCGGACTCATCAGTTCCGGCTCTTCCGTCCGCAAAGAGATTGATGATCTTCGCTGGCAGGAGGTGCGTCCCGTAGCCCTTGGGCTGCAGGTCGGGCGCATGACATTTCCAGTCAATCGTTTGACCATTGCTCCCCGTGAAAGCGGCCTCATCTATCTCAACGGCGCCAAATACCGGGGCGCCATGACCATCGTTCGCCTGAGCAGCGAAGAAATCCAAGTGATCAATGCGATCCCCTTGGAGGAATATCTCAAAGGGGTCGTTCCTTCCGAATCGGATCATCGCTGGCCCATGGAAACGCTCAAGGCGCAGGCGATTATCGCTCGAACTTTTACGCTGCTTCAACTGGCCGACCGGGCAGGCCATGAATATGACGTCACCAAGAAGTGGCCGCAGCTTTACGGCGGGTACCGTTCCGAGCGCGAACGCGGGATTTTGGCGGTGACTTCTACGGAAGGGTTGGTGTTGATTGACGAAGGCAAACTGTTGAACACCTATTATTTTACCGTTTGCGGCGGGACGACTGAAGACGGACCGGCGGTGTTTCCGAAGGCCACTCAACCTGCCCTTAAATCCGTGCGGTGCAATCATTGCCGGCGCGCCGCGCATTACCATTGGACTTTGCGCATGAACGCGCAAGAGATCGGGGAAGCTTTGGCGCGCGGCAGCGTTCAAGTCGGATCGTTGACGGGCATTGCCCTGGGCCCCCGGAATCGCAGCGGCCGTTTGACCGCTTTAACTTTTAAGGGAACGGAAGATTCGACTTCTCTTCCCGCGGTTCGATGGAGATCCTTGGCCGGTCCCAACAAATTGCGCAGCACCCGTTTCTCGGTGCAGCGCAAGGGGGAAGATTGGATTTTTGAAGGGCGGGGCTGGGGGCATGGCGTTGGCTTGTGCCAATGGGGCGCCGCCGGTTTGGGCCGCCAGCGTTATACCGCTGAACAAATTTTAGAATATTATTACCCTGGGGCGCGCGTCATCCGTTGGTCAAGTCTCTGATCCGTTATTCTCTCCCCGAAGAACTCATCGCCCAAAGTCCGGTGCCGGACAGATCCTCTTCGCGCCTGATGGTGATGGCCCGGCGCGCGGGGACATTGCAGCACCGGCGCTTTCGTGATCTGATTGAATTTCTCCGGCCGGGGGACTGTTTGGTTTTTAACGATACGCGGGTGATTCGGGCGCGCCTGCATGGGAAGCGGCCCACCGGTGGCGCTGTAGAGCTTTTGCTGCTTCGTCCTGGGGAAGGAAAAAATACCTACTGGTGCTTGACGCGGCCGGCCGGTCAAATTCAACCCCAGGGCAAAATCGTTTTTGGTGAAAATTTGTCCGGCGTTGTGGCGGAAATTGGGGAAGGGCCGGAGCGGCTCATTCAATTTGAAGCACGGGGAAATGTTCGCGAACAGTTGGAGAAGTTGGGAGAAATTCCGTTGCCACCGTACATTCATCGTCCCCCGACCGCGTCCGACCAGCATCAGTATCAAACTGTGTATGCAAGGCATGACGGGGCAGTGGCGGCACCGACCGCCGGGCTGCATTTTACGCAGGAGCTCTTAAAAGAATTGCAACAGGCCGGTGTTGCGCTGACTTATGTGACGCTTCATGTCGGTCCCGGAACATTCCGCCCTCCGACGGAAAAAGAATTGGAGGGCGGGCGTTTGCACGCCGAGTGGTTTAATCTTCCGGAAGAAACCGCTGATATCGTCAATCAAACAAAGGCCAAGGGTGGACGAGTGATTGCGGTGGGGACAACTTCTTGTCGTGTTCTCGAGACTTATGCTCGCATTGCTCAGGGGGATTCCCTCGAGCACCGCTTGCCTCGGCCAGCGACCTCGGCTGCGCTAAGGCCGCGGCCTCGCTCTTCCTCGCTGGCGCTCGGAAACCATGCCCGCTCGGCCTTTGCATTTGCTCGAGGGAATCCCCCTGAGCAATGCGAGCAGCTTGTATCAGCATCCGGATGGACGGATCTTTTTATTCAGCCAGGATTCCGATTCCGCGTGATTGACGGTCTGATTACCAATTTTCATTTGCCTCAAACAAGCCTCCTTTCTTTGGCGGCGGCCTTCGCAGGAGAAGAACGAATTTTGAATGCCTACCAGACGGCTGTGGAAATGCGGTATCGATTTTATTCTTACGGCGACGCAATGCTGATCCAATGAATGCCCCATTTACGCTTCTCAAGATGGATCCTCAGAGCCGCGCCCGCCGTGGACGGTTAAAAACGTTTCATGGCGACATCGAGACCCCGGATTTTATGCCCGTCGGAACTCAGGCGACTGTCAAAACGTTGCGCGTCTCAGACTTGAAAGAATGCGGCTCGCAGATGATTTTGGCCAATGCCTATCACCTGTGGCTTCGGCCCGGCCCGGAGGTGATTCGTGCTGCCGGCGGACTTCACCGATTCATGGGGTGGGATGGGGGACTGTTGACCGACAGCGGCGGATTTCAGGTGTTTAGTTTGAGCGGATTTAGAAAGGTGACGGAAGAGGGCGTCACGTTCCAGTCTCCGCTGGATGGCGCGCGCCATCGCTTCACTCCGGAATCTGTCATGGAATTTCAGCGGCTTTTAGGCGGTGATGTGATCGTGCCTTTGGATGAATGCGTGCGCTACCCGTGCGAGGCAAGAGAAGCCGAGGATGCGCTCGAGAGAACATTCCGGTGGCTCAAACGTTCTGTTGCAGGGACAGTCCCCACAGTCCCCAGCGCCGGCCGGCAACTGTTTTTCGGCATCGTGCAGGGGGC
>JACQQZ010000028.1 GCA_016206755.1 Candidatus Omnitrophota bacterium | reverse complement strand
AGATCGGCACGACCGGCCGCGGGATCGGTCCTTGCTACACCGACAAAGCCGCGCGCGTCGGAATCCGCTTCGCCGGCCTTCTGGAAGACGCTGCTTTCCGGCAGAAACTGCTCTCAAACATCGAAGAGAAAAATGAGCTTTTTTCGAAAGTCTATCACGCCCCCCCGCTTCAGTTTGAAGAGATCTATGAGCAATTTGCGCGCTATCGCGACAGAATTGCCGGTTACGCCTGCAACGTCGCCGTTTTTCTCAATGAGGCGATGACCCAAAAGAAATCGATTTTGTTTGAGGGCGCGCAGGGAACCTGGCTCGACATCGATCATGGCACGTATCCTTACGTCACCTCCTCCAACGCCACTGCCGGAGGCGCCTCGACCGGCAGCGGCGTCGGTCCGGGCCGCATCGATCGCGTCCTGGGGGTGGTCAAGGCGTACACCACGCGCGTGGGCGAGGGGCCTTTTCCGACGGAGTTTGGGCCGGACTTGATGGATCAGATCCGCAACAGGGGCAAGGAATTCGGCGCCACCACGGGCCGCCCCCGGCGCTGCGGATGGTTTGATGCCGTTCTGGTCCGGCAGGCGGTTCTCATCAACGGCATCGATGAGATTGCCGTCACCAAACTGGATGTGTTGGACGACAGCCCGGCGATTAAAATTTGCACCGGATACCGGTTGGATGGACGCATCGTTCAGGAGCCCCCGATGACGGCGGAGGCCTGGAACCGCTGCCGGCCGGTGTATGAAGAGCATCCGGGATGGATGAAAGACACGGCAGCCGTCACGACGCTCGATGATTTGCCCAAAGCGGCTCAGTCGTATTTGAAGAGATTGTCCCGGCTGGTCGGGGCGCAGATCTCCATCGTATCGGTCGGTTCCAAGCGGGAGCAGGCGTTTCACATTCGTTGATGCGCCGCTCGTTTTTATGAGACAATGGGCAAAAAGGAGGATGGGACTTTCTATGATCTCTATTCGGGGATTCATTCAATTGTTTCTTGGCTTAGGCCTGATCGCGTCCTTTATTCTTTTTGGAAATGCCGTGTCTGCAGAAGAGGGCACGGAAACATCTTCACCTGCGGTCGAATCTTCCGCTCCGGCAGCGCCGCCCCCGGCGCAGCATGCTGTGCCGGAAACCGTTCTGTTGGAGGATAATCTTCCTTCAGGTTGGACCCCTGCAGGAGGATGGATTTGGGATTCCGTCCAAACTTCCAGCGGATCGAAATCGCACGGACATGCGCCTGGGGCCGGTTTGCAACAGCACGGCGCCAGTTTTTCTACACCGATTTCCGTTCCACGCAACGCGGAAATCGTGACCTCTGTTTGGCTGGATCCCTCCAATCCGCCCAAAGGAATCATGATCAAGCTGAAGTTGGAGAACGGGGAGGAAACCGGCGTTTATTGGGAAGGGGAAGAGGAAGTTTTCAATCCCGGCGAGGAAGAGGAGGTCTGGTATTACGGCCTTCTTCCGGAATACGGCGCCTGGACCCCCTTGTCCATCGTTGCGGAAGACTTGGGAATTGAAGACGCCAAATTGACGGGGATCACCTTTGTCACGCACGGCGGCCGCGTGCTGTGGGACAAAACGGCCATTCGGCAGGCGGAACCGTTGCCGGAGCTGTTGCCGCCGCTGGGCGAAGGGGAATCGCTGGGCGAAGGGGAATCGCTGGGCGAAGGGGAATCCAGCGTCCCTTGACATCAGGGCTTAAACCGGTGTAGAATTTCACGCGTCTTCGTCGCAACAACCATCCAAAGAGGGCTCATCACGTGGGACGAAAGTCGATTGCATGGATCTGGGCGGGATTGGGGCTTGTCGCCGTTGTCATCTTTGTCGCTTCGGGAACGGGCCGCAGGCCCCGCTTGGAATTGACCGCTTCCCCCAACCCAACTCAGCCGATCATCGTTGAGCCGATTCACCCCAGCAACGCCTCCCAGCCCGCTTTCATCGCTTCGATTCCGGAAACTTCAGAAACTTCTGCGGCAGCCACCCCATCCTCTTCCGCTGCGGCGGCCGCAGATGCCGCTCCCGCCGACGCCGCCCGGAGGATTCGCCAAATTCAGCAGGCATTGGCCGCGGCCGGCTACAACCCGGGTCCAGTCGACGGAAAAATGGGCCGGATGACCCAGAAAGCGATCCGGGATTTTCAAGAGGCAAACGGTTTAAGCGTGGACGGCAAGGTGGGGCCTAAGACGTGGGCGAAGCTGGCTCCTTTTTTGAACGGCGAATCTTCGACGGCCGGCAACCTTTAGTTTGAGGAGGTTTTGAATATGAAGCGTTTCGGATCGATGGCTTTAATGCTCGGCCTTGTTGCCGCCACCGCTGCAACGTCGGGCTGCGGAATCAATTTTTATGCGGGCCGTCCCAGCGATGCCAAGCGGATTCAAGAGCTGACGTCGGAAATCGAACGGCTCAAGCAGCAAAAAGAGCGCGAAAAAGATCAATTGGAAGAGGCCAAAGATCTCTTGCAGCAGCGCCTGCAGCAAGAAATTGCCGACCAGCAAGCCAAATTGGAAATGACCGAGCGAGGTCTGGTCATCACCTTTGTGGCCGAAGTCCTCTTTGATTCCGGAAAGGCCGTGCTTCGCCCCGAATCTCATCAAGCGCTGGGGAAGGTTGTTCAAGTCGTTCAGGAAAAAGTTTCCGACCGCGACATCGGGGTTGAAGGCCACACGGACAATGAGCCGATCAAGCATTCGGGGTGGAAATCCAATTGGGAGCTTTCCACGGCGCGCGCCACCAGCGTGATTCATTTTCTGGAAGACCAAGGGATCAACCCGAAGCAGCTGAGTGCCGTGGGTTACGGTGAGCATCGGCCTGTGGCTTCCAATGAATCCACCGAAGGCCGGAGGAAAAACCGCCGCGTGGAGATTGTGATTCTCCCAAAAAAACTGACCAAACGCGAGGCAGCTCTCTTGAAAGAAGCCGAACGGATGGGGGTTCCCACCGGCGAGCCGCAGCTCTACAAATAGCTTGAAAACTCTCGGTTCACTGAAACGGTCCGAGCTCGTGGCGATGGCCCGATCGCTGGGAGTTTCGGGCCGTTACCTTTTGACGAAACCCAAGCTCATCCGTGCCATCGAGCGCAAGATGCGCGAGCGCGATCGATCTGCCGGTCCGTGGAAGAAAACAGCCAGAACAAAACCCCAACCCTCTCCGCCTTTGCCCGCACGCCGCTCTCCAAGGACCGCCTCCTATTCCCGCGGGCTGAAAGCCCGGGGCGCTGCCGCCGCGGGAAAAGGGGGGATTGTCCCCGTTCCGGCGCCGCAACCTTCGTCCGGCATGGTGGTGGATTATTCTTTGCCCGAGAGGTACGGCATGACCCTCATCGTGGCCCAGGCGCGCGATCCGCATTGGCTGCATGCCTATTGGGAAATTACCCCGGAGGATTACAAACAGGCCCGGGCCCGGCTGGGCGGGGCCGGGAACAATACCCTCAGGGCTTATGAGCTGTCGGAAGGTTCATTTTCTGATCGCTCCATCCGGCGGTGGTTTGATGTGGAAACAGGCGATGCATCGGACTGGTTTCTGGAGGTGGGCTGTCCGGCCTCCTGGTGGTGTCTGGAAATTGGAATTGGAAAAGATGGGCGTTTTGTCAGCATCGCGCGCTCCAATGTTGTCGTGACTCCTGCCGATCGGCCTTCCGATGAAATTGACGAGCAATGGGGAACGCTGGGAGAGGAATTTTTTTCCCGGTACGGTCTGGGCGCCCCAGGGACTTCCCCAGGCACTCCGCGTTGGGGCCCTCCTCGCCCGTAATTTAATTAAAAGGCGCTCTAAGATAGAAAAAGGCAGTCCTCATGCCAACCGGCTACTTGAGCATTGTTCTTCACGGCCATCTCCCTTATGTTCGCCACCCGGAACATTCTGTTTTTTTGGAAGAGCGCTGGCTGTTTGAAGCCGTTCACGAGACCTACCTCCCGCTTTTGGAGGTCATGACCCGCCTGCGGGAAGAGAAAGTGCCTTTCCGGCTGACCCTGGGGGTCTCTCCGACATTGGCGGCCATGCTGATGGATGATCTTCTCCAAAAGCGCTGTCTCGATCATTTGGACCGCTTGATTCAAATGGCTGAAGCGGAATGCCGGCGGCACAGGGACGATGATCGCCTGCGGCCGGTGGCGGAGATGTACAGATCTCATTTCGAACGCTCCCGCCGACTCTACGTCGAGCGTTTTCGGAAAGATCTGATCGGCGCTTTCCGGGAATTGGATCAATCCGGTTGCCTGGAATTGATCACCTGCGCCGCCACGCACGGCTTCTTGCCGCTGATGGCAGTTTGCCCGGAGTCGATCCGGGCTCAAATCGAAGTCGGATGCCGGGCTTTTGAAAAGGCGTTTGGCCGGCGGCCGCGCGGCATTTGGCTGCCGGAGTGCGGTTACCATCCTGCCGTGGAGGCGCCTCTTCGGAAATCCGGGATTCAATTTACTTTTGTCGATACGCACGGAATTTTGTACGCGCGGCCGCGCCCGAAATACAGCGTCTATGCCCCCGTGCTCAATCCGCAGGGAACGGCGATTTTCGGCAGGGACACCGAATCGGCAAAACAGGTCTGGTCTGCGGTGGAGGGCTATCCGGGCGATGCGTGGTACCGCGAATTTTACAGGGACATCGGATTTGATCTGCCGGAGTCCGAACTTTCTCTTTTGCAAAATCCCCCCGGCGTTCGGACGGCGACCGGGATCAAATATTACCGCATCACCGGAAAGACCGACGAGAAAGCTCCCTACGAGCCGCATCGCGCGGCGGAACAGGCGCGCAGTCATGCCGGAAATTTTTTATTCAACCGTGAGCGGCAAGTGGAGTATCTGGCGGGCGCCATGGACCGGCCGCCTCTCTTGGTGGCACCGTACGATGCGGAGCTTTTCGGGCATTGGTGGTACGAAGGGCCTCAATGGTTGGAGCATGTTTTGCGGCAGCTCGCGGGCTCGCCTGAGAAGGTGCAGATGACTGCGCTTTCCGAGTATCTTGCCCGGCATCCGAAGCTGCAGCGCGTCATGCCTTGTCTATCCAGTTGGGGATGGAAAGGGTATAATGAAATGTGGCTGCAAGGGTCAAACGCTTGGATTTATCGCCATCTGCACCGGGCATCGTGGCGGATGACGGAGATGGTTCGCCGATACCCTCAGGCCGGCGGATGGACGCTCAAGGCGCTCAATCAAGCGTTGCGGGAGCTGCTGCTGGCCCAAGCCAGTGATTGGGCGTTCATCATGGGAACGGGAACGGTGGTTGCTTACGCGCACGACCGGACCCGCCAGCACCTGGCCCGGTTTAACCGGTTGTACCATCAGCTCACACTGGGAGCTGCAGACCAATCCTATGTCGCCGACTGCGAGTCTAAAGACAACTGTTTCCCCGAAATCGACTACCGTCTCCATGCCTAAGGGCTCGCCTCTTCCAAAACATGTGGCCATCATCATGGATGGCAACGGGCGCTGGGCAAAATCCAGGGGTTTGCCGCGCGTCATGGGCCACCAGGCCGGCATTCAATCGGTTCGCACCGCCGTTGAAACCGCGCGCGAAATGGGCATCCAGGTCCTCACGCTCTACGCTTTCTCCATCGAGAATTGGAAGCGCTCCCGCTTGGAAGTGGCCACGTTGATGAATTTGCTCGATGAGTATCTGAGCAAAGAGCTTCCCACACTTTTGAAAAATCAAGTGGGCCTCAGCGTCATCGGCCGCATCGAAGGTCTTCCCGCCAAAATCCAACGGCATTTGAAAGAGGTCATTGCCAAGACGCGGCCTGGGGCAAAGATGATTCTCAATTTGGCGCTCAACTACGGAGGACGCGCGGAAATTCTCGATGCCGTTCGCGCCATCGGCGAAGAAGTTGCCGGCGGAACATTGAACGCCGGCGCCATTGACGAGACGGTGATCAGCCGGCACCTGTACACGCGCGGATTGCCGGATCCGGATCTGCTCATCCGCACCAGCGGGGAATTGCGCGTCTCGAATTTTCTGCTCTGGCAGATCTCTTACACGGAGCTTTACATCACCCCCACACTTTGGCCTGATTTCAAGCGCGAACATTTTGTCGACGCTTTGCTCGAATTTCAACGCCGTGAACGCCGGTTTGGCGCAGAGGGGACATGACCCCATCGCCTGCCTCATCACCTGCTTCCGGCTCGAAGAGCCGGCTGACAACGTGAATCCAAAGAACCTTCACCGCAATGCGAAACAGCAATCCACGGTCCGCCTGCGGCGGACAAGGCAGGTGATGGGGTGAGCAAGGCCAAAACCGCGATCACGCGAACCATTTCCACGGTGGTCTTGATCGGCTTGATCGGGTGGGTGATCTTTTTCGCCCCGCGGTGGCTCTTTGGGCTGATCGTGGCGGTGTTCGTCGGGGCGGGGTTGCACGAGTTTTTCACGATGGTCGAGCGCAAAGGCATCTTTCTTTACCGGGCGCTCGGCCTGATCATCGGCATCATCATCCCGTTGTCGGTCCATACCGGTTTTGAACCGACCAGAGGGTGGGAGCTTGTTTTGATGGTGGCGGCGCTCCTGGGGCTTTTTGTCTTGCAGCTGACGCGGCCGGACAGCTCCCAGACGATCGTTGGCATCGGCACGGTTTTGTTCGGGATTTTTTACATCAGCTGGTGCTTCACCTTTATCGTCAAGCTGCGTTTTATCGATGTGGCCGGAGTCGATGGCCGGTGGCTGACCGCTTTCTTGATTTTCGTCACCAAAGCCGCAGACATCGGGGCTTACGTTGTCGGCTCCGCCATCGGCCGGCACCCGCTCGTTGCCCGGATCAGTCCTTCGAAGACTTGGGAAGGATTCCTCGGCGGACTTGCCTTCGGCGTCGGGGTGGCAGTGCTCTTCATGCCGCATCTTCCCTCCGTATTTGCTGTGGGGGATGTCGTGGCGCTTGGACTGATGCTGGGCGTTGCCGGACAGTTGGGCGACCTCTCTGAATCGATGGTCAAGCGGGATTGCCAGGTGAAAGATTCCGGAGGCGTATTCCCTGGAATCGGCGGCGTGCTGGACTTGGTCGACAGCTTGTTGTTTACGGCGCCTCTGTGCTATTTTTACCTGAGGTATTTCGTCTTCTCATGAGAGATCGCTCGGAGAGTACGCAAGCGGTACCGTTTCCGGGTGTGCCAGGTTCGTGTGGGAACCTGGCACTCCCGGAAACGGTACCGCTGTACGTTAACGTGGATTGTTCATGGT
>JACQQZ010000033.1 GCA_016206755.1 Candidatus Omnitrophota bacterium | reverse complement strand
CGCCAGAAGCAGAAACGCAAGAAGAATGTCCACTTGGCCCAGGCGCAGCGTCGAGATATAGGGACGCAGCGTCGCAATCAGCAGCAACGCATCGGCGGCCGGCGGTAAATCAGAGCGGTTTCCTTTGAGCAGATTTTTCAAGAGCCCAAACATTCCGAGGAAGGACGCGCAGGTCAGTCCATACCACCACCGCAAGGCGATTTGAATGGGCAATCCGGCGAGGGGAATCATCGCGACGCCAAAAATCGGCGCGTACTTAAATAAATATTCCGGATTGGTGAAGGTGTACATCGATTTTTTTTGGATGATGTACCAGCCGGAAAAATAGTAAACGTTGAAATCGGTCTGCGTGATTCCCCAGAATCGCTCGATGCGATGGTAGTAATGCCAGCAAACAATGAAGGTCAGAACGATGATCAATAAAGAAGTGCCCAAAAAAAATTTGTTTCGCATTTGTTCTCACCTATAACATGCCGATTTCCTCCGCGCAATCACGATTCTCCGGAACAAGCCGGGGGTCTGCCCGCGTTCTCTTATAGCGAATGACAGCAATCACCATTTTTCTCTCCACCACCATTGGTGCAACGGCTGCCCTTTCTCCACAACTGCTTGTGATTGAAAATAAATTCAAGAAAGCCCTTGACACGGTGGAGGGTGAAACATATACTTGGGCAAGGTTGTGGTTGAAAATGGAGTAAAGTGGAGATAATAACTTTGTGACAACTTTGGTTGTGGGTGCCGTCGGGTTTGCCTTTATCGGGGAACTCCCTCACGGGGGTAGGGCAGCTGTGCATTCACAACCATTCTTTCGACATGGCTGGGGCCGGAGTAAGTTGTACGCCGGCCCCGGTCCTTTTTTGGGGATGCAATAACACGGGATGTTTTACGGAGAGCACGACCACACGATCGATCGCAAGGGGCGCCTCATTATCCCTTCCAAATTCCGGGAGGCGATGAAGGAGCACTATGTTGAAAAATTCGTGGTTACCCGCGGGCTCGACCAGTGCCTCTTTCTCTTCCCTGAGGATGAGTGGAAGGCCCAGGAACAGCGTTTCCGTTCCATGCCGTTCACAAAAACTCAGTCGCGGCAATTCAACCGGCTCTATTTTGCCGGGGCCGTGGAACTCGTTTGCGACCGGCAGGGCCGGATACTCCTGCCCCAATACCTTAAGGATCATGCCGGCATTCAACGGGATGTCGTCGTGGTCGGGGTCTCGAACCGAGTCGAGATTTGGGCCAAAGACAAGTGGAAACAATTCTTCGACAGCACCCAGGGGTCGTTCGAAGAAATTGCAGAAAAATTGTGGGATGTGGAGTAGACTATCCTAATTTTATGAACTCCTCCAGTTTGCGTACATCTTGCATTCGGCTGATTCGTTTGGAGGAGCACATGGATCAGTTGAAAGGCCGTCCGGATTCGGATTCACGGAAACGGGAAACGTCCTATTGGTTTCGCATGAGCCGGCAAGCCCACGACCCGCATGAACTGCTGCGCCGATACGCCAACGACTCCATGCTGTGAGCGGGTTCTCGAGCGGTCATTCCGGCCACCGGCCGGTGATGCTCAAGGAATCGGTCGAATATTTGGCGCCTGCCCCCGGGGGCGTGTACTTGGACGCGACTGTCGGAGCGGGCGGACATACCCGGGGAATTCTTGAGTCGGCCGGGCCGGCGGCGCGCGTGGTGGCCGTGGATCAGGATACCCAGGCCCTTGTTTTTGCGAAGAAACAACTTGCGGATTTGGAGAAACAGGTGATGTTTGTTCACGGGAATTTCAAAGAGCTGGATGCGCTGCTCGCACAATGCGGTGTCCATGAATTGGACGGCGCGTTGTTGGATTTGGGCGTTTCCTCCATGCAATTGGATTCCGCCCAGCGTGGATTTAGTTTTCGTGAAAATGGTCCGCTCGACATGCGGATGGATTCGGAAGCAGAGCTCTCCGCGCAAGAGATCGTCAATCGCTGGTCCGAACAAGACATTGCCCAAATCATCTTTGAGTATGGCCAGGAGCGCTGGTCTCGCCGGATTGCCCGCAACATCGTTGCGGCCCGGCCGATCACCACCACAGAAGCTTTGGTGCGCGCGGTTCTCAAAGCGATGCCGCGCGGGCGAGGTTGGCAGAAGATTCATCCTGCCACACGGACTTTTCAAGCGCTTAGAATCGCCGTGAATCAAGAGTTGGAAATTTTGGAAAATCTGATCCCGAAAGTCATTGAACGGCTCAAGCCCAATGGGCGCGTCGTCATCATTTCTTATCATTCTCTGGAAGATCGAATTGTGAAGCGGGCATTTTTGGCTGCGGCCAAAGGAAGCCGCACCATGGCCCTCGGGCTTTTGGCTGCGGCGCGAACAGAAAAATTTTTCGTTTTAACGCGCAAACCGATCAGGCCCACGGACCGGGAAGTGCAGGAGAATCCCCGGTCGCGCAGCGCTCGGTTGAGGGCAGGAGAGAAAAGGGTGCCATGAAACGGCTCAAGCGGACGCTGGCGGGCATCGGTGTTGGGGCGTTGTTGGCACTCGCCTATACCGATCAGCAGATCGCTTTGATTGAAGCGGGATACGCCATCGAACAACGCGCTCAACTGAAGGCGGACATGCTTGACCAGCACCGCATCCTTCTCTCAAATGTCCTCACCCTTCAGGCGCCTCAGCTGTTGGAGCAGCGGCTGGCTCGGCGCGATGTTGAATGGGTTGTCCCGAGCCGCGTTGCATGGCTGCCTTCATCGCCCTCTTCTCTTGTTGTTGCCAAACCGGGCGCGCCGGGTTTGTTGGAGCGGGGTCGCCGGTTGTTCGCGCGCATGCTGACACCGCGAGCGACTGCCGAAGCTCAACCCGTCCCGTAGCAGTTCAAACAACATCCACCGGCTTGGGAGGCCGGCTTCTTGAGCGATGTTATCCAAGGCGCATAAGAATCGCTTGGCGGCGGTCGTCCTCGTTTTCGTTGCACTGAGCTGCTTGGTCTGGGGCCGGCTGCTGTGGTTGCAAGTGGTCGGAGCCGGCCAGTATCTGCGTTTGGCCCATCAACAGCATCAGCTCATCGTTGAAATTCCCGCCACCCGCGGCACCTTGTACGACCGCAATCTTCAACCCCTTGCCACCGACATTCGCCTGGCTTCTGTGTATGCAGATCCTCGTTGGGTGAAAAACAAACCGAAGACGGCCCGCATGCTTGCCCCCATTTTGGGCGTCTCTGAAGCAACGCTTCTTGAGCAGCTCAAACAGCAAAAAGGTTTTGTCTGGCTCGCCCGAAAAACTTCCAACCGCGCCGCTGATCAAATTAAAAAACTCCGCATTCCCGGCATTGAAATGGTGAAAGAACCCAAGCGGGTTTATCCCGGCGGATCGTTGGGCGCGCACCTGATCGGTTTTGCCGGATTAGACCATCGGGGTCTGGAAGGTATGGAATTGGGCTTGGACCATTGGCTGGCCGGCAAGTCCGGTTGGCGGTGGCTGCAGCGGGATGCGAAACAGCGCCGCTTGGAGGGGGAGCCGCGGGAAATGGTGGCTCCGCGCAACGGATTGGACGTGGCATTGACCGTCGATCAGGTGATTCAGTATGCGGCCGAGCAGGCGTTGTTGGACGTTTACAAAAAATACAATGCAAAAGGGGCCTGCATGGTGGTGATGAATCCGCGCACGGGCGAGATTCTGGCCATGGCCAATCAACCTTCCTTCGATCCAAATAAACCGGGGGCGCTTCCTGCGGACGCGCGCCGCAATCGGGCCGTCACCGATACATTTGAGCCCGGCTCGATTTTTAAAATCGTCACGGCTTCGGCAGCCCTGCAAGAAAAAGTGACCACCCCCAACGAGCGGTTTTTTTGTGAGCAAGGGGAATATCGCATCGCCGGTAAAATTTTGCACGATGCCCATCCGCATGGTTGGCTGACTTTTCGGGAGGTGATTGAGCAGTCCAGCAACATTGGCGTCGCAAAAGTGGCAGCACGTTTGGGGCCGGAGCCGCTTTACAAGTACATTCGTGCTTACGGTTTTGGACAGAAGACAGGAATCGAATTGCCGGGGGAAGTGGTCGGTGTGACCAAGCAGCCCAAGAATTGGTCGAGGCCTTCGCTGTTCGCTATTCCAATGGGTCAGGAAATCACGGTCACCGCGCTGCAGTTGGCGGCGATGATTTCAGCCGTGGCCAATGACGGCATTCTCATGAAGCCGTGGATCATCAAAGAAGTGCGCGATGAAAGCGCCCAGGTCATCTATGCAGGGCATGCCCAAAAAGTCCGGCAGGTGATTTCGCCGGATGTTGTCAAGGATCTCAAGGTGATGCTGGAAGGTGTTGTGGAGAGAGGGACGGGCAGGTTTGCAAAAATTCCAGGGGTTCGCGTCGCCGGTAAGACCGGCACGGCTCAGAAAGTGGAAGGCGGCGTTTACTCCCACAGCCGCTTTACGGCCTCCTTTGTCGGCTTTGCCCCTGCGGAGGATCCTCAATTGGCGGCGGTGGTTGTGGTGGATGAACCGCATCCTTACTACTACGGCGGTGTTGTGGCCGCCCCGGCTTTTCAGGGCATGGCGGCCCAGATTTTGCCTTATGCGCAGCAACGGACTCAGCCCTCGCCGCGCTTGATGACGGCCGGGCTGAGCAACGTTGAGGCATGGGACTGATGAATTTCAAAAAACTCCTACAGGAAAGCGGCCTGCCTTTTGAAAATATTTCTCCGGAGTTGACGGTCAAGGGCTTGACTTGTGATTCGCGAAAAGTGGAAGCCGGTTATCTCTACATCGCCGTCAAGGGTGTCAAGCAAGACGGCAGTGAATTTATTCCTCAAGCGCTTGAGCGCGGCGCTTGCGCTGTGGTCACGGAGTCGGAATTCGCTTCTCCTGTGCCGGTGATCCGCATCCCGGACAGCCGCAGCGGCCTGGCTGCTTTGGCTCAAACTTGGTTCGAACGGCCTTCCTCGGATTTGACCATGGTCGGTGTCACCGGGACCAATGGAAAAACAACCGTTTCCTATCTTGTTCAACATCTCTTCCAACAGGCCGGCCTTCCATGCGGTTTGATCGGAACCGTTGAATACCGCGTGGGAAGCCGGCCCTCGCCCTCGCGCAACACCACGCCGGGACCTTTGGAGCTGGCCGCATTGTTGGACGAAATGCGCAGCGAAGGGCTTGTCGCATGCTCGATGGAGGTGTCGTCGCACGCGCTGGATCAACGGCGTGTGGAGGGCGTTCATTTTGACGTGGGTGTCTTTACCAACCTCACCCCGGAACATTTGGATTATCACGGCACGATCGAGAAATATCTGGAAGCCAAAGCCATTTTGTTTTGCCGGCTTTCTTCCCAATCGGCAGCGGTCCTGAATGCGGACGACCCTGCTTCGGATGTCATTCGCACCAAGACGCGGGCGCGCGTTCTGACTTTTGGCGTTGAGGGTGCGGCGGATGTGAAAGTGACTCCCACGCGGTGTGATGTGGACGGCTCTGTGGCCCAACTGCAGACTCCGGCAGGGGAAGTTTCATTCAGGACAACGCTGGTGGGCCGGCACAACCTTTCCAATTTGGCCGCTGCGGCGGCCGTCGCGGCGGCCTTGGAAATTCCGCTGGAAACATTCGTGAAAGCCGTCGCCGATTTTCCGGGAGTTCCCGGCCGGCTGGAGCCGGTATCAGCCGGACAGGCATTTCCGGTGTACGTCGACTACGCGCACACCGATGATGCGTTGGAAAATGTGCTCAAGGCGCTGACCTCGGTGTCCGATCGAAAAATCATCCTGGTGTTTGGCTGCGGCGGCGACCGCGACCGGACGAAACGTCCCAGAATGGGCGCAGTGGCTGGCCGCTGCGCGCACCGGGTGATCCTCACTTCCGATAACCCGCGCAGTGAACCGCCTGAAAAAATTGCGGAGGAAATTATTGCCGGAATCGCGCCCGGAACTTCGTATACCGTCATTTTGGATCGCAGGCAGGCGATCCAGCAAGCCATTCAAGAAGCGGACGCTCAAAGCCTGGTGCTGATTGCGGGCAAGGGGCATGAAACGGTCCAAATCTTCGGCGAGTCGGCGGTTCAGTTCGATGATCGCGTGGTCGCGCGTGAAGCGTTGTCTCAGATGGAGGGGGTGCGGACATGAGCTGGGCGGCGGAAAACATTTTGGAAACGGTGCACGGGCGGCTGATCCAAGGAGACCCGGGGCGAAATTTTGACCGCGTCGTCATTGACTCCCGCGTGGCAACCCCCAACGATTTGTTTGTCGCATTGCCCGGCCGGCGATTTGACGGGCACAAATTTTTGCAGCAGGTGGCCGGCTACGGAGGCGCCGGCGTGTTGGTGGCTCAAGGCCGCGCATCGGAAGCCGCCGGCATTCCCTGGGTGGCGGAAGTTCCTGAAACGCTTCAGGCGCTGGGCCAACTGGCGCATCTGCAGCGGCGAACCCTCCGCGCCCCCGTTTTTGCCATCGCCGGCTCTTCAGGCAAAACCACCACGAAGGAAATGTTGGCGCATATTCTGAAAGAACGGCGCAGCACCGTGGCGAGCATCGGAACGCAGAACAACGCCATCGGCGTTCCTTTAACGCTTCTGCGCGCCTGCGCCGAGGATGAGGTTGTTGTTGTGGAAGCGGGAACCAACCACTTCGGAGAGCTGGACCATCTGGGTCGAATGATTGAGCCGACTGTTTCGGTGATTACAGGGATCGGGCCCGCGCACTTGGAATTTTTTGGTTCTTTGGAAGGGGTGGCCCGCGCGAAGTGGGAGCTGATTGAAGCGATGGGCCCTGTGGGAACGGCGGTTCTCAACATGGATGACCCGTATTTGCGCAACGCCGCGGTCGGTTGGCCCGGGCGTATTGTCTGGTTCGGCACTGATCGCAAGGCGGACATTTTGGTCGAGCCGCTGGCGGAAGAGGCGTGGGGAATCCGCGGGCTGATCAATCGCCGCTATCCGATTCGCTTGCCGTTGCCGGGGCAACACAATCTTTTGAATGCCGCGGCAGCCATCGCCTGCGCCCAGATGGCGGGCATCGAGCCGTCGGAAGCAGCCCTTGCCTTGGCGAGCATGATTCCTCCCCGCGGGCGCCTCGAACGTCAGATCGTCGGAGGCGTGCGTTTCATCAACGATGCCTACAACGCCAATCCCGCCTCCGCCCGCTCTGCGGTCGAGGCGTTGTTGCAGTGGGCCGGTCCCAACCGCCGCTTTATCGTTTTTGGAGACATGCGCGAGCTGGGAAATGAAGGCAACCGTTATCATTCTGAATTGGGGGCGTGGATGGGGCAATTGCCCATCGATGGATTGCTCACCCTGGGCTCCTTGGCGCAGCACTTGAGCTGTGCCGCGCGGGCATCCGGATTGTCCCGTATTTGGCATTGCAATTCTGTCGATGAATTGGGCGGACGGCTTGGGAATTTGCTTCAACCGGGCGACGTGGTCTTGATTAAAGGATCCCGTGCCATGCAAATGGAGCGCGTCATTCAGTGTTATATGAGTTCTTCTACCCGCTGAGGGACTGGTGGTTTGGATTCAATGTTTTCCGGTACATCACCTTTCGCTCGGCGATGGCCAGCGTGACGGCTTTTGGCTTGAGCTTGTGGTTGTATCCCCACATGATCGTGTGGCTCAAATCGATCCGGATGGGACAGACCGGGCGCGGTGAAGAGATCCCCAAGCTGCACGAATTGTACAAACACAAAACGGGGACTCCGACGATGGGCGGGGTTCTGATTGTGGGGGCGCTGGTTCTTTCCACGTTGCTCTGGGGCAATTTGCACGAGCCGTTTATTTGGGCCGCGGTTTTGGTGACGCTCCTGTTGGCGGGCATCGGTTTTGTGGATGATTACTTGAAATGGAGCCAGCGGAATTCCAAAGGCCTGCGGCCCGGTTTAAAGATGGCCGGCCAGTGGGTGGTGGCCACGCTGTTTGGAGCTTGGTTTCTGACCCGCCCGGAAGTCGGCACCGTGCTGGACATTCCGTTCGCAAAACAGATGGTGGTGGATCTGGGGCCTTGGTTTCTTCTTTTTATTATTTTGGTGGTGGTGGGGGCCTCCAATGCCGTCAACCTCACCGATGGATTGGATGGTCTGGCCATCGGGTGCGCCATCCTGATTGCCCTGGCGTATGCCGGCATGAGTTATCTTTCGGGGCATGAAGGTTTTGCCGAGTATTTGTGGATTCCGTACATTCCCGGCGCTGCGGAGCTGACGATTTTTTGCGCGGCTTTGGTGGGGGCCGGCCTCGGTTTCTTGTGGTACAACGCGCATCCCGCTTCGTTGTTTATGGGAGACACGGGATCGCTGGGATTGGGGGGTGCCTTGGGAACAGTGGCCATCCTCGTGAAGAAAGAACTTTTGCTGGCCCTGGTGGGCGGAATTTTTGTCGCGGAGGCGTTGTCCGTGATTTTACAAGTGGCCTCTTTTCAACTGACCGGCAGGCGCATCTTTTTAATGGCTCCGCTGCACCATCATTTTCAATTGAAAGGCTGGCCGGAAAACAAAGTGACCGTCCGGTTTTGGATCATCGGGGCGGTGCTGGCTTTCTTCAGCTTCAGCACGTTGAAGTTGCGGTAGGACAGGAGGGGCGGGATGATCACGCCTGGACAAACGGTGTTGGTGGTTGGACTCGGGAAGAGCGGAGTCAGCAGCTGCGAATTCTTGCTCAGGCGCGGCTGCCGCGTCCGGGCCACGGAACATGCGCAGTCCGCTTCCATTGCCGCAACGGCGCAGGCCCTTGCTGAGAAAGGCGTCACCGTTGAAACCGGGGGACACACGGAAGAATTTTGCCCAGGGGCGCGCAGGGTGGTGGTCAGTCCGGGCGTGCCGGAGTCGGCCGTTCCGATTCAATGGGCGAAGCGTTTTAAAATTCCGGTGATCGGAGAATTG
>JACQQZ010000036.1 GCA_016206755.1 Candidatus Omnitrophota bacterium | reverse complement strand
GGGTTCACCCATAGAAGGACGTGCTACCCCCCTTTGCTCTCGCGAACCCGGCACTCCCGGAAACGGTACCGCTGTTGAACAGTTGTTTTAAGAGCTCGTCAGGCGTGCAGGTGGCGGTGCCGACTTTTGCGACGACGACGCCGGCCGCCGCGTTGGCCAATTGGGCCGCCTCGACGGTGCTGGCACCTGCGGATTTGAGCAAAGTAAACGTTGCAATGACGGTGTCCCCCGCCCCGGAAACATCAAAAACTTCGCGCGCCACAGTCGGAATCCGCGTCATGCGGCCCGATTTCTCGAAGAGGCGCATGCCGTCTTCCCCGAGGGTAATCAAAAGGGCTTCCGGCTTGAGTTTTTGCATAAGGCGCCTTCCGGCTTTCACGAGGGAGGCCTCGTCTGTAATCGGAACGCGGGCCGCTTGGGCCGCCTCGGCGCGGTTGGGAGTCAGCGCCGTGACGCCCCGGTAATAATGGATGTGCTCCTCTTTGGGATCCACCGCAATGACGCGCCGCATTTTTTTTGCGGCGCGAATCACGGACTGCAACAGGGGAGAGGTGATCGTGCCTTTGCCGTAATCTTCAATGATGACGCCCTGGGCGATTTTGAGCTGGTCTTCTACCGCGCCCAAACATTCCTCCGCCATCCGGTGCGATAGCGGCGCTACTTTTTCCCGGTCGATGCGGACGACCTGCTGGCGGTGGGCGATGATGCGCGTTTTGATGGTCGTCGGACGGCTGGGGTCGTTGGCAATTCCTGAGATTTCCATGCCGTGCTGGTCCAAAAGATGCTTCAGCCGCCGGCCGGCGTCATCTTCTCCCACCACACCGACCAGGTACGCCGCGCCGCCCAGCGAAACGATGTTGCCGGCCACGTTCGCCGCGCCGCCCGGCATCGGCGCTTCTTTTTCAACGCAGAGGACAGGCACAGGAGCTTCCGGTGAAATGCGATTGACGTTGCCGTAGATAAATTCATCGAGGATCAGGTCGCCAAACACGATCACCCGGGTCTTTTTGGCTTGCTGCAGCAGATCCCTGGCTCGCTTGAGGGAGATTTTCATCGTTTTAATTTCTCGATCACGCCGGCATGGATGAGCGGCACCAGCAATTCGTGGTGGCCCGTGATTTGGATCGCGCGGCCGCCCAAGCTCAAAGGCCGGGTCAGCACATTCGTAATGGGCCGGTAGTGGCGCAGCATGTCCAAATTCGCGGCCGTAAAGTTTTTGACAGGGGCGCCCAGGTTTCTGGCGACAGAAACCGCTTTCAAGAACACTTCCGGCAGGATCACGGCGGAGCCGAGATTCAGGGCGACTCCGCCTTCCAGATTCGCAACCGCTTGGGTGAACTTTCGAAAATCAATGAGCGAGGTTTTTCCAAGGGCCGCTCCGTCGCAGGCGGGATGCTGATGAATGATGTCGGTGCCGATGGCCACATGGATCGTCGCCGCGCAGTCGTTTTTGTAAGCGGTCGCCAGCAAGCTCAAATTCCGGTATGGCCACTTGGATTGGGCGATCATGCGCCCGACCGATTCTCCCAAACCCCTTCCTCTGCGGGCGCCTTCTTTGGCGGCGCCGTTCAAGTATTCGGCCGTTTCGCGGGCCATGCCAAAACTGCCGTCCTCCAGACCCGTTCCCACATCCTCGGATGTCTGGCCGATGAATGCCAATTCGAAATCATGGATGATCCCTGCGCCGTTCATGGCGATGGCGGTGATCACTTTGCGCCGGATCAAATCGTTCAAAAGGGGCGTCAGGCCGCATTTGACGACGTGCGCGCCGAGCATGGCGATGATGGGGCGCTTTTGCTTGTGGGCGGCGACAATCGCGTCAATGAGAACGCGCAGCTCTTGGGCGGCTAAAATCTGCGGCAAAGAATCGAGGAATTCCTGGAAAGATGCGCCGGGGGCAAGCGGTTTGGCCAATTCCTCAATCCGCACCTTGCTGGGACGGGATTTGACGGAGTAGGTTTTGAGCTGATTGAAGTTGAGCGGTTTCGTTTGACGTTGAGGCACGCGATATTCTAGCATCGTCCTCACAGCAGGACTAGATTTTTTCGACCAACTCATCCGACCAAAGCTGTTTCGTAAAGACTGAGTGCGGTAGAATTTCAATTCCGTCCTCTGTTCTCCGAGGACGCTCCTCGAGAGACACGATCACCCGCCGCTTCAGCCGGGGATGATCTTTGATGATCTCCCGAAGACCCCGGAGATGATCGGAAGTGATTCTGCTGGACGACTTCGCCTCAATGGCCAGTTCCATATCGCCCACAATAAAATCCACTTCGATGCCGCTGGCAAGCCGCCAGTAGCTCAAGCTGTAATCCATTTCGCTATAGGATCGATGCGCGCACAACTCGTGAAACACCCAATTTTCAAAGGCCTTTCCAAAAAGTTCCGCCCCGGGGGCAATTTCCCCTCTTTTGGCCAAGCAATTGACGACCCCCACATCTGAAAAATAGAATTTGGGTGCGCCAATGACGCGGCGTTTCGGGCGCTTGCGCCATGCCTCCAGGAATCGCCCCAGCATGGTGTCGATCAATATCTGAAAGTATTCTTTAACAGCAGGGGCGGAGATGCCGCATTCCCTTGCAATCGTGGCATAATTGACCAGCTCCGTATCGGAGAGTGCGGCGGCAGAAAGGAAGCTGGAGAAGGCCGGCAAATTTCTGACCAATGCCTCAGCAGCGATTTCTTCTTTGAGGTAGTCATTGACGTACGAGCGAATGAGCCGCTGAGGCGATGGGCTCAAATAATGCCGCGGCAGATACCCGTGGTTGATCATCCGAACCAGATCAAACTCGGGGCCGATTTCTCCAGAAACAAATCCAAACAGTTCATACCGGACAGCGCGACCCCCGAGGAGATTGGCATGCCCTCTCCTGACTTTCCTGGCACTGGATCCACACAGGCCGAATACAAGTGCGGCATTCTCAATCAGCCAGTGGACCTCGTCCAACAGAGCCGGGATCTTTTGAATCTCATCGATGACAACAAAGCCGGCTTTCCCTTTGGATTGAGCAGAAGCGAAAAGGAGTTCTTCACGGAGGATACTGGGTTTCTCGAGCAAGCGGATGTAGAGATCTGTCTTTAGAAGATCGTACCAGACGGCGTTTGGGTAGTCCGTCTTCAAGAGCATACTCTTTCCACTCTGCCGCGGCCCCCAGAGAAAGAAACTCTCTTTAGGATTGGCCGGGAGGGATAATTTTCTCTTAATCACTAGATTCTTGTATCATGATAAAACAAAGTAGTCAATTATAAAAACTCGCTGGCCCTTCGTATTCCGCGATCATTCAGGATACCGGAGAGCTGAATTACTGATAGAAGCGTCGCAGGGCTGCGGCCGCTTGCGCTTCTTCCAAACCAACATTCAGAAGCGCTTGGGCGTCGATCTCGATGGGAAGCAGTCCTTGCTGCTTGAGCTCTTCAATCGCTGATGCGGCGTCGGCAACTTGAACTATTTGAGCTGCCTCTTGGAATTGAGGAGGAATATTCAGAGTTTCTTCCGGGGTCAAGATCAACGGAATCGGCAATTGTATTTCCGCCAGTCGCCACATGGCATCATTCAAATCTCCGGCAACAATCACGC
>JACQQZ010000037.1 GCA_016206755.1 Candidatus Omnitrophota bacterium | reverse complement strand
TATAAGTTCAGAAACTGTTAAATCAGAACCACTGCCGGCAAGCAGTTTCTCTAAACTGCGATAAAGATCAAGACTCTCCTGTACATGTATTTTGCGCGAGGATTCCGGGCTCGAATCAATCAACTGTTCAATGAACCAGCCTCGATTCCAACGGAAAAGATCTCCGAGGTCATCATCTTCAAAAAAGTCTAGACTTTCTGGCCGGTTGGCAATGGACAGCAATAGCGCATCAAGTAGTTCGGCACATTTATCCTCAAATTTCCATGCAAACTGATCTCCGGTGCTGACAAGCTGGCTCACCATCTCAGAAATTGATAAGTCCGACAAACGTGGCAAGATTCTCCTGAAAAACTCTAAGATCGGAATTATGACTGCATCCGGTGCATCTTCAGAGAAGTCTTCGTCGAATCTTGGAAAAACCTCTTTGGATAAGATGCTTGCCAGCTCGTCATCCGAGAGGCGTTCCCACGCAGCAATCTGTACCAACCGATCAATGGCAAGTTTAACGGCAGGAGCGGAGGACAATAATTCCAAGTTGTGAGCAACAATGGGCTCGCCGAATACCTTCAAAAACGAACACATGTCCTCGAAATTAAGAGCGCTAAGTAACGATCTTATTTCTTCCATGCGATCGTCGAGTTGCGGCACACTTATGAGATATTGGAGGAAATCTGAAAAATCCACATAACGCATTTCCTCTTTTTTGTCGACATCAAACTCATTGTCTGATTCTAAAATTGCATAAAGCGCTCTAAGGGCAGGAGGCAACCGCTGAAATCTTGTGACGTCAAGATGCCATCTCATGCCCATCTCCAAACACACGATAATAAACATCCGTTGACCGGGTGCTGCAACGTACATGTCTTCGTAGCGGGAGTCGTCTTCAAGAAAGTAGCGGGATTCGTCCGTTGGTTTCAAAGAAACAATTTGTCCGAGTAGTGCATCAAATAATTTTTTGTAATCCTGAAATACCTCCCCTCCTTGGTCTTTTATGGCTGAATATAAGAATTCGGCCATAGAATGGCGGACCTCTCGTGCATGTGATGGCGTTAAAACTTTTTTGATCTGTTCGGAATATCGGGAAATTGTTTCGGCCAATAAAACATACTGATCGGCCGTCAGATGCTTTGACCAATTGGCTTGCTCTGAAAGAGGGACAAGTTTTTCAAAAGATATCACTTTTGGTTCAAAGGACGAGCGGACATCCTCTCCCTCCCGAGCCAATCTGAAGATCTCAGAAAGTTGCTTATTCTGATTTTTTGCCACATGGGCCATCCACGTGATATCTAGCTCCCGTGACCGATCCGAAAAATTCACCGTGAGAATCCAATGAGTGCGGTAAGTCTTTGGATCAGGGCGCTGTGAGAGCGCCGTGATAGACCCTTGCCCAAAATCACGATGTACAGACACAGGCGTCTCGCCCCTGTCCAAAATTGCCCGGATTTCCTTGATCAATTCCTCCTCCTCCAACCCGGCGCCAACTCCGACTTGAGGCAGGGCTTCTTTAAACCCGGAAGGAATATTCACAGAAGGGAGGTAATCGGCTTGACCGAGAGCGCCGGTGAGTTCCTCTTCAAGACCGGATTGGCCGGCCGAAGTGTTCCTCATGGCAAAAGCCGGGGAAGGCAGACTCAGGGCTAGGATCAGGAAAAGGCTGAAGAAAGAACGTGGAAAAAAAATCAGGAAACAAGCCCTGGAAGACGCTTGCAATGAAGTAAGAAACGGCTGATTGCCCCTCTTTAAAACTGCCTTGGATTGCGCGAGGAAACCGGCGGTCCATCCATTGGAAGTTGGGCTGACCATACTAAAGAAGTGTACAGCCCCCCCCCTGCAAAATCAAGGGGGATCGAAAATATTATCTAGATATGTTTTCGATTAATATTTTACCAGGCGAAAAACCAGTTATGATACAGGATCAAGAGAACGTAAGAGCCGAGCAAGACCAAGCTCTTTGGCCTGGCGGCGAAGATAGCACCTGTCCAAGCGATCGAGAATCTGGATGGCGGCGGCGAGCGCCTCCTCGAGGTTACGGCTTGGAGACACGAGCTTCTCTGGCTCCCAGGCGGCGAAGCATTCGAATCAATCCCCGTTCGTGATCGCGGGAGCCGCGCAGCCAGCGTTCGCGCAGGCGTTTCTCGACCTGTGCTTTCGTCAACCCCTGCGAACGCAAGCCGGCTCTGGCAAGCTCAACAGAAAAATCAATCAACTCCAGCCATGCCTGATATTTTTGATTTGCGGAAGAACGCATAAAACTATTTTATCATACGGAATGATTTGACCGGCGCGCCGGCGGAAGCGCGGGAATTGTACTGCCGGGGAACGCTGTGGCTGATGCGCGAAACGATCTCGTAAGGAATGGTGCCGGCGGCGCGGGCTTGGGCGTGGGCGGTTAAAACCGCTTTTCCTTCGCTGCCGATCAAAGCAGCGACGTCTCCTGGGCGCACACCCGGAATGCGGGTCACATCCACCATCACGTGATCCATCGTGATCCGGCCAACCACCGGGGCCATTTTTCCTCGAATCATCACCCGCCCCCGGTTGGAGGAGTGCCACGGAAAACCATGCGCGTAACCGACCGGAAGCGTGGCGATGCGAGTCAATTTTTTGGTGCGGTACGTCGCGCCGTAGCTGATCGGCTGACCGGCAGAAACCGATTTCACGAGTGCGACTCGCGCCTTCCAACTCAGCGCCGGCGTCAAACGCACGGGGGCTTTAAATTTTTCTTTCGGGCAGATGCCGTAGAGAGAAAGCCCTGCGCGAACCAGATCGTATCGCGCCGCCGGATACGCCATCAACCCCATGCTGTTGGCCACGTGCTTCAGAGGAATGAAGATGCGGTTTTGCTCGCATTGGACAACCAGCTTGGCATAAAGCGTCAGTTGCGCACGCGTGAGCCGCTCGTTGTCATCGGCACTCGACAGATGCGTCCAAAGTCCTTCCATCATCAATCCCGGGAATTTCCTAACCCAACGGATGAAGTCGAGCGCTTTTTCGTATTCCACTCCATAGCGCCCCATGCCGGTGTCCACTTTTACGTGAAGCCGAATCGGGTCATCGCTGGGTCGAGTTTTGGCGGCGAGCGCTTGGACCACTTCCGGACGGGACACGGTGACAGCCAACTGATGTTGAACAATGAGCGGCGCATCTTCCGGTGAAATTTCTCCGAGGATAAGAACCGGGATTGTGATTCCGTGATTGCGCAGCTGAATGGCCTCGGTCAGACTTGCAACGGCAAACCAATCGACCCAACGCGGGCTCGACAACGCCTCGGCCACCTGCAACATGCCGTGGCCGTACGCATTGGCTTTAACAACGGCGGCCAACTGCACGCGGGTTCCGACGAGTTCTTTCAGGGCGCGGGCATTGGCGCGGATCGCGTCCAGATCGACTTCAACCCATGTCCCGTTTACCATCCCGCAATGTCGCTTTCGCTCGAAAAAAGATAATTCGGAACCAGTTGATGCGCGGCGACCGTTTTTCCCTGGAGCAATTGCTCCCTTGCCAGCCGGCAGACCGCAGCCGCCTGGGGCACCCAAAGATGCGGCGGCAAAATATGATACCGCGCGCCGAGGGCGGCGCGAAAGCGTTCTGCGTAGCGCACGTGGGCATCGCCCAGCACCAAGACGTCCCCTTGCATGAGCGGAACGAGCTGATCGAACGCCAGCAATTTTTCGTCTCCCTGCCGCTGCATAACCTGCCCGGCGTCTTTTTCATACAGCGCCGCGTAGAGTTTTTCTTTTCGGGCATCCACAACCACCCACAACGGCAGACCGGCTCCGGCAACATTGGCAGCCAGGACGTCGAGACTCGAAACAGCAACGGCCGGTTTGGACAAAGCGTACGCCAAGCTCTTTGCGGCCGTCACCCCCACGCGGATTCCTGTGAATGAACCGGGCCCGACACCCACAGCAATGGCGTCCAACTCTTCCGCCTGAAATCCGGCCGTCTCCAAGCAGCGTTCGACGCCGACCATCAGATGATCCGACGGCCGCCGGCTTCCATAAACAGTCAGCGCAGAGAAAATGTTCTCGTCCGAGCTGACGGCCACCGAGCAAGTCCGCGTCGAAGTTTCAATCCCCAGGAGCTTCATCAGGAAACACCCCATCTCTCCAGGAGCGTTTCGGCGCGTGGGCCATGCGCTACGCCGGTCAATTTTCTGCCGGCGGGACTTTGATGCCGGAACTGGATCTCCAGACAATCCTCGACGACACCGGGGATTTTCTGCGCCCACTCAATCAAAGTCACGCACTGCCCCGCCCGGTATTCTTCATAACCGATGCCGTCCAAATCGGCCGGGTGATTCAAGCGGTAAAGATCGATGTGCACGACGGGCAATTTTCCCTGGTATTCGCGGACGATGACAAACGTCGGGCTGGCCACCGTTTCTTTGACACCCAATCCCTGAGCCACCCCCTGAACAAAAGTCGTCTTGCCGCTTCCCAAGTCACCGCACAGGGCCAAACAGTCTCCCGCTTGAAGCGCTTGGGCCAATTTCCGTCCGAGGGCCTGTGTTTTTACAGGGGAGTTCGTGGTCCAGGAAACCGGTTGCATCAGAAATGCCGCCACCCGGCAGGCGGAAGAGAAACTTTCTTTCCGGTCGGCTGTAAAAGGGTGACGCCCTGTTTGGAAGAAACGATTTCTCCGATGCGTGTCAAACCGCATTGCAACATGCCGGCGGCCCATTCCGCCAACTGCGCCGAGACGGAAGCCGGGGCCGTCAAGAGCAGCTCGAAATCCTCTCCCTCTTCCAGAGCGGATTTGAGCGTCGCCCCTTTGGCGCATGGAATCAGCTTGGCATCCACCACGGCGCCGACCCGGCTGGCCCGGGCCAAATGATTCAGGTCGCTGGAAAGCCCGTCGGAAATGTCCATCATGGAATGAATCGGAAAGTGATCCGCCATGGCGCGCGCCTCCTGCCACCGGGGAGTAAAGGCCAGGTGTTTTCCGGATTTGAATGAATTGCCAAGTTTCCCCGTCACAAAAATATGGTCCCCTTCCCGCGCGCTGCTGCGCAAACTCAAGCGCGTGCGTTCCACGCGGCCGAACATCGAGACACCCAGGGTCAATTGATTCGAACGGTTGGTGTCTCCGCCGACGATCGAAACGCCACACTGGTCCGCCATCCTTTGCATGCCGGCGTAAATGCCCTCCAGCGTCTCGACGCGAAAACGCTTCGGGACGCCCAAGGCCACGGTGGCATACTGCGGAATGCCGCCCATCGCCCCGATGTCGCTGACCGATGCCGCGATCGCTTTCCAGCCGACCGCTTCCGGCTTCATCGGCGGGATCTTAAAATGGATGCCTTCGAGCAGCATGTCGCAGGTGAACAGGTGGTACCACATCGGCGGCCCTTCGACGACGGCGCAGTCGTCTCCAATGCCGCGAACGACCCCGGCCCCCACCTTGATTTTTTTGGACAATCTCTCGATGAGTCCAAACTCACCCAGCTTTTCAACGTTCATAACATCCTACCTCGCGGGGTCCTGCCGCCCCCACCTCGCCGACCGTGCTCGTGAAACACCTGCGCGCGGCGGCAAGGGCTCCGTGGGCGTCACCCCTGTCAGGTTTCGTGTTTTTAAACTGCGTATAAAAGGCGGGCGC
This sequence comes from Candidatus Omnitrophota bacterium, assembly GCA_016206755.1. Classification (GTDB taxonomy): domain Bacteria; phylum Omnitrophota; class Gorgyraeia; order 1-14-0-20-64-10; family JACQQZ01; genus JACQQZ01. Next base: position 8,468 of record JACQQZ010000037.1, on the reverse strand, counting down.
AAGATGCCGCGCTCGGTGATGATGCCGGTAATCAAGGTATGGGGCGTGACGTCAAAGGCCGGGTTGGCTGCACGAATTCCCCGCGGGGCAATGTTCAATCCAAACGGTGCCGTGACTTCCGCCGTGGCGCGCTCTTCAATCGGAATTCTTGCACCGGAAGCCGTCTTCAGATCGACGGTCGAAGAGGGCGCTGCGACGTAGAAAGGAATGTTGTGGGCCTTGGCCAGCAGCGCCAAGCCGTACGTGCCAACTTTGTTGGCCGTGTCCCCATTGGCGGCAATACGGTCGGCACCCACAAGGACGGCGGCAGGTTTGTGTTTGCGCATCATCGAAGCCGCCGCCGTGTCGCAAATCAGCGTGGCCGGGATTTTGTATTTTTGAAGCTCCCACATCGTCAGCCGGGCCCCTTGCCAAACAGGACGCGCCTCACACGCCAACACATGGATCCGCTTGCCCTGGGCATGGGCGCTGGCCAAAACGGCAAAAGCCGTGCCCAGGCCGCCGGTGGCCAGACTTCCCGTGTTGCAGTGGGTCATCACGACATCGCCCGAGCGCAACAAACCGGCCCCTGCCCGGCCAATGGCCGCGCACAGATGCCGGTCTTGCTCATGAATCGCTTGGGCTTCCCGGAGCAACCGTTTGCGCCACTGGGAGACAGAACCATCGGAATCCTGCTGGATAACCCCGCGCATTCTTTCCAATGCCCAATTCAAATTGACCGCGGTCGGCCGCGTACGCCGCAATCGCGCAACGACAAAGTTCAAGTGACGCAAGAAACCGGTTTTCCGATCGGGGGTGGCAGGCGCCCCGCGCATTCCTAGACAAACCCCGTAAGCTGCGGCAATGCCGACGGCAGGCGCCCCGCGCACCTGAAGCGTTTCAATGGCCACGGCCACTTCTTCGAGCCGGCGGCAGCGCCGATAAACCAATTGCCCGGGCAGTTTGCGCTGGTCAATGAGGATGACCGCGCCATCGGACCACCGGACCGTCTGAACTTTCTGTTTTGGAATTTTCATGCGCCCGGCCCCAAGATGCGAAACAGCTCGCGCATCGTCAAAGTCATCCCCAGCATCACGCTGTTGTGAATCATGTGCACCACCATGGAAGGAATCAAAGAACCGGTCTGTTCATACAACCAGGCCAGCATCGCCCCCAACACCGCAATCGGGACAAACGACATGACATCGAAATGCAGCCCGGCGAAGAGTAGCGCGGACAAAACGATTCCCCAGCGCACGCCGGTATATTTGCGCAATGCCCCATAGGCCATGCCGCGGAAAACAATCTCTTCCGCAATGGGCCCTGCCCCCGCCACCAAAAAAGACAGCAGCAGCAAAAGCCGCGGGCGCGTCTCATTGAGCAGCATCACGACGACCGATTGGGGCTGAGGCCTGACGTTCATCGCCTCATAGAACACCATCATCGCCATAAAAGTGGCCGTCAGAACAGGAATCCAGATCACGTAGCCGAAGATCCCGGCCGTCAATTGCCGGCTCCACGCCTGAAATCTCAAGCCAAAATCCTGCCACGAAACCCGAAAAGGCCGGACAATGAACAAGGCGATGAATCCGACGGCAAGCGCATCCAACAGCAAGGTATGAATCGCGGCAGCGGTGTGCCGGTCCAAAGACCGGTGCGTCGCGCGCGACAGAAAATGCTGCATCAAATAAAGCATTTGGGTCGTTACCACCAGCCAACTGAGTATTTTCACAACCTCCCAAATGCCCCAGCGCGCTTGCGGAACATAAAACCACTGGCCCAAGGGCTTTTCTCCCCTGCGCATCCGCTTGAGCGTGCGCCAGAGGGCGGCGCTGCCGGCCGCCAAAATTCCCAAACCCGACCACGTCCACAGGAGAAGGACGAGAGCCAGCACAGGATGGCCCGCCAATTTTTCCTGGATTTCTTTTGAATTGATTTGCGCGGCAGTCTCCTCAAGCCGCAGCGCGGATTGTTTTTGATCCTCTTTCCACGGATCGGGGATTTCGGAAGAGATCCATGAAAATGACAAGAGCGTAAAAGCCAGAACCACCATAAAAAGATGAACCGGTTCGCGTCGGACTTTTGCCGGCATCGGATCAGTGCGCTTTCTCTTCAAAGAGGCAGGCGAAACAAACGGGCGGCATTCGCGGAAGTTTTGAGCGCGACTTCTTCCGCGGAAAGCCCCCGCAATTGAGCAAACAACCGGGCCGTATGAACCATGAAGGCGGGCTCATTGCGCTTGCCTCGATGAGGTTCCGGCGTCAAATACGGCGCATCCGTTTCCAAAACCACCCGGTCCATCGGTACCCTCAGCGCCACGTCGCGCAAGGCGGCGGCATTTTTGAAGGTTATATTTCCGGCAAATGAAACATCGAAACCCAAATCCAAAGAAGTTTTCAATTCCTCAGGCCCGCCGCTGAAACAATGCATCACGCCTCGCATCGGAAACTTCAAAACTTCCCGGATGAGCGCCAGGGTGTCCGCCCACGCCTCCCGGCAATGAATCACCACGGGGAGATTCCGGTCCAGGGCCATTTGAAGCATCTTTCGAAAGACATCTTGCTGAATATCCCGGGGGGAACGGTTTCGATAATAATCCAAGCCGATCTCACCGATGCCCACAACGCGGGGGTGGGCCGCTAAAGCCCCCAGTTGTTTTCCAATTTCCCCGGTCCAATTCACCGCCTCGTGAGGATGGAATCCGGCGGCGGCAAACACGCCGCCATGCCGAAGTGCTAAGGCGATGGCTTGCCGGCTGGTGGAAAGATCCGTTCCAATGGTCACGCAACCCGCGACCCCCGCTTCCTGCGCCCGGGCCAGGACAGCCGGAGCGCCTTCTTCATACTGAGGATCGTCCAAATGGCAATGGGTGTCAATGAGCATCGGCTTGCCGGGGTGCCAGGGCGCGCTGGCGTTCGACGATGGGGGGAACCTGCTGGAGAACATAAGCCACATCTTCTTCGGTTGTCTTCAACCCCAACGAGAAACGGATCGATCCCCGAATCCGCGCATCCCCCGTATGGATGGCTTCCAGCACGTGGGAAGGCCGCGTCGAACCGGACGAACAGGCGGCCCCCGTCGAGACACAGATCCCTTCCAGATCCAGCGCCATGAGAAGGTCTTCCCCTTCGCAACCCAAAAAGCTGACGTTGGCGGTGTTGGCGACACGCTGCGCCGGATGGCCGTTGAGAAAAAGACCGGGCAGCCGTTCCTGCAAACCGCACACCAAACGATCGCGCAAAAGCGCCACGCGGCGCCAATCGTCCAAATGCGCCGCAGAAATCTCCGCGGCCTTGCCCATGCCGACGATGCCGGCCACGGGCTGGGTCCCGGCGCGCAAACCATGTTCGTGGGGGCCGCCGACTTGCCGGGGAACAATTTTCAATCCTCGGCGAAGATAAAGAGCCCCTGCTCCTTTTGGACCGTAAAACTTATGCGCTGAAATGGAAACGAGGTCCGCGCCCAATTCCTGAACCCGGACCGGAATTTTTCCAAACGACTGGACCGCGTCCGTGTGCATCCAGGCCCCTTGGGCGTGGGCGATTTTTGAAATTTCCTGAACCGGCTGCAATGTTCCGATTTCATTGTTGGCATGCATCACGGAAACCAAAACAGTGTCCGGCGCCACCAACTCTTTGAGCGCATCGATCCGAACGATCCCTTGCGAATCCACCGGAGCGAAAACAACATCCCAGCCCTCTTCTTTCAGCCGCATGGCCGCTGAAATCACGGCGTTGTGCTCAATAGCGGAAACGACAATTCGCCTGCCCTCTTGTCTGCGGGCGCAGGCGGCTCCAAAAAGCGCGAGATTGTCGGACTCCGTTCCCCCGGAAGTAAAAATAAGCTCACCCGATGGATCACCCAAAAGCGCCAGGAGAGTCTTGCGCGAGGCCTCCAAGCCGGAGCGGGCCGCCCGGCCGGCCGAATGCAAGCTGGAAGCGTTCCCAAACCCTTGCAATAAAAAGGGTTGCATCGATTCGAGCGCCTGAGGATCCAGGGGGGTTGTTGCATTATGATCCAAATACACAAATGCCATCTGTTTATAGTATACTTAGAGAGTGCGAATGAGGCAATGACTCCGTGACGCCCCACTCTTTGGAACAAGAGCACTTATCCAATTGGATCTTTGCCGACCGGGTCACCCGGTATGGATTGATTCCCGTCATTTACATTTCCCTCCTCTTGGCCGGTAAAATCGGCCTGCATTATCCCGTTCGGGAATGCACCGCCCTCTTGCTGTTGTTCTTCCTCTACAATCATTTCTTCATTCTTTTCCTGAAGAAGCGCAGCCGGCATGTGCTCGATACAACCGTCTATTTCATCATCCTGATTCTGGATACGGTGGTATTTTCCGCGGCCATCCATTTCACCGGCGGAATTGAAAGCACGTTGGTGCCTTTGAGCGCAGTCATCGTCATGTTCGGCGCGCTCTTCTTGACATTTTTCCAATGCATCCTTGTTTCCATCAGCGCGGTGCTGGGCTACGTCTTGGTGCTGGGGTTGGAGTTTTCCGGCGCGATTCCTCACCATCATATCTTTCACGTCCTGGACTCCCGCCTGTACATGAACGGGGCCTATCTGCTGCTCAACGGTTTCGGCGTTTCTTCCGTGGTGCTGACTTTGGGGGTCATCGCCGGATACCTGGCCACTCTGCGGCGGCGCCACAGCGAACAACTTGCAAAACTCCGCATGCGGTTGGAAGAATGGAACCGTGATTTGGAATTGCGCGTCGAAGAAAAAACCCGGCATCTGCGCGCCATGCACGAACAGCTTCAGCAAGCTTATTTCGGAACGGTGACGTCCTTCATCCAGGCGCTGGGGGCCAAAGATCTTTACACGCAGGGGCACTCTCATTCGGTTTCCACTTATGCCAAATTGATCGCGGAGGAGCTGGGGCTGGATGACGAGAGGACCCAGAAAATCGTTCAGGGATGCAAGTTGCACGACATCGGAAAAATTGCCGTTCCGGACCGCATCTTGCTCAAGCCCGGGCCTCTGACCAAAGAAGAATTTGAAATCATCAAACAGCATCCCATCTGGGGAGCGCGCATCCTCGAACCCCTCACCTTCCTCAAAGATGTGACGGAGATCGTCCGGCAAGAACATGAGCGATGGGACGGAAGAGGATATCCGGCAGGGCTCAAAGGCGACGAAATCTGCCTGGGCGCCCGCATCACCTCGGTCGCCGATGCGTGGGACGCCATGACCTCCGCCCGGCCGTACCGCGCCCCGATGACGCGCGAGGCGGCGATTGCAGAGCTTCGGCGCGGGTCCGGCTCGCAATTCGACCCGATCATCGTTGACGCATTCTTGCGCGTGCTCGACTCCGGAAAGCTCCCTGAATTCGCCCCGATTGAAGACGTCACAAGCCATCTGCGCATCCACGAACACAAGCCGCGCGCCGGCGCCCAATCGTAGCTCAAGAGCGGTACCGCTCTATTCGCGGCGGGGGAAAAGCGGCCGGCCTTTTTGAACTTTCTGACCACTGCTTGCACCGGCTGCCCACAATTTTTCACGAGAAATTTTTCCAGGGCAACCCAGTTGTTTCCAGATGTTTTCGCTGGTCGAGGGCATGATCGGCCAAAGCAGAATGGCCAGCGTTCTAAGCATATCGGCCAGGCCTCCCAGAACTGCTTTTAATTCTTCCGTCTTTGCGGCGGCTTTGGCGAGGACCCAAGGCTTGCGCTCATCAATGAGGGTATTGCCTTGGTCGATCCACGCCCACAAACCTGAAATGGCTTTTTGAAAATCAAACGAGTCCCATCCTTTTTCCAAGTCGGCAGGCATTCCGACAAAGCTTTGCGTGTAGCAAGGAACCACCCCTCCAAAGTATTTCTCAATCATCGTCAGCGTGCGGTGCAGAAGGTTGCCAAGATCGTTGGCGAGGTCTGCGTTGTACCGCTTGTCCATCGCCTTTTCCGAGAATGTCCCATCGTGTCCAAAAGGAACTTCGCGCAACAGAAAATACCGGTAGGCATCCACGCCGTACTCGGCAACGATGGTATGAGGATCCACGATGTTGCCGCGGGATTTGGACATCTTCTCCCCTTCCACCAGCCACCAGCCATGCACCGCCACTGTTTTCGGCGGCTCCAAACCGAGCGCCTTGAGCATCACCGGCCAATAAATGGCGTGCGGGCGAAGAATGTCTTTGCCGATCAAGTGGACATCGGCCGGCCAAATCCATTTCGGATTTTTCATATCGGGATAACCGAGTGCTGTGATGTAGTTGAGAAGCGCGTCAAACCAGACGTACGTGACGTACCCCGGCTCAAACGGCGGCGAGGGCATCTCAATGCCCCACTCCAAGCGCGCTTTCGGACGAGAAATGCACAGGTCCTGCAACTTTTGGTCTTTTAAGAATGACAAGACTTCATTGCGGCGCGTCTTTGGAACGATGAAGGAATCGTTTTTCTCGATGTGACCCGCCAGCCAGTTTTGATATTCGCCCAACTTGAAGAAATAATTCTTTTCTTTAATTTGCTCAATCGGGCGATGGCAATCGGGACAAACCGGCTTGCCGTTCTCAATGTCCGGCTTGGGGCAAAACGTCTCGTCCGGCACGCAGTACCAGCCGTCGTAGGTCTTCGGATAAATTTTTCCCTCTTTGAAAAGCTTCTCCAGGGCGGCACGCACGCCATCGGTGTGATACGAATCGGTCGTTCGAATAAAATGATCGTAGGAAATATGAAGCGTTTCCCAGAGCTTCTTAAAACCCGGGACGATTGAATCGGCAAACTCTTTGGGCGCCTTGCCGGCCGCTGCGGCGGCCTGCTCGATTTTCTGGCCGTGCTCGTCAGTTCCAGTGAGGAAGAAAACGCCGTCTCCTTTGAGGCGGTGGTAACGCGCCAGGCAATCGGCAATCACCGTCGTGTAGGCATGTCCCAAGTGCGGGGCGGCATTCACGTAGTAAAGCGGGGTCGTCAGGTAATAACGGCTCATCGCGTCGCCAATTTCGCAAGGAGCGCCGCGACGGCTGTTTTTGGATTGACGCGCCGGCGAATCAAGCTGTGCGTTTCGTAGACTTGCTCGATGCTGTCAATCAAACGGCGGGCCGGCCAGCGGGTAGATTCAATCCTTAGATCTTGAAGTTGATCGCTGTGAACCAAATGCTCCGCGGGCAGCCCCATCTGAACCAGAAGAACGTCGTGGTACCACGCCGCTACCTCTTCAAGCATCTCTTCCAGCGTTTCCCGGGTTTCATCCAAAGAAGCGCGGGTGCGAGCGCCGGCGGCCAATTCAAGCTCCCCGTTCTCCACAGCGCTGGTCCAGCTCTGCATCCAAGCGCGGCGCCGCTGAACCATTTCATCCGTCATTTCTCTTTGGGCGCGGCCAAAACGTCCGTTGGCGCGCCGCACCCACTGCCGGGCACGCAAGCGCTCCACGCCGGCTGCCGTCAGTTTTTGAATCAATTCCTGGGTCGGCAATGGGCCAAAGTACAACCGGGCACAGCGGGAAACAATCGTCGGCAGCAAGCGGGTCTCGGAGGCCGCCACAAGAATCAACGTCGTCCTAGCAGGCGGCTCCTCCAATGTTTTCAACAAAGCACTGGCGGCAGCTTCCTCCATGGTGTCGGCATCATCCAAAACAAAAACTTTATTTTTCCCGCGAAGCGGAGCCAACGCCAGCCAGCGCTGCAATTGCCGAATCTGTTCGATCTTAATTTGTCTCGATCCTTCTTCGACGCCCACGAAGAGCAGGTCCGGATGCCGGCAGTTGAGCGCCTGCTGGCACTCGACGCAGCGGCCGCAGGCCTCGCCCTCTTGAGCGGCAGAACAGACCAACGCCTGGGCCACCTTTGAAGCGACCAGAGACTTCCCAACCCCTTCCGGTCCTGCAAAAAGAACGGCGTGCGGCAGAGCGCCTTCCTGCAATTGGCGCTTGAGCCGGTCGAGGATAAATTTATGTCCGACGACGTCTTTGAAGGGCATCTTTGACCGCTTGCCGGATGTTTTTTTGGGTCGCTTCCGGAGTGGACATGACTTTCACAATTTTACAACGTTTTGGATTTGCGCGGGCGATCCGCCGAAAACCTCTGAGCACGCGCTGCTGGTAGCTCAAGCCCCGCCGCTCCATCCGCTGTTTCCGGGCCGCGCGCTTCAAGCCCGCGGCGGCGGCCGCGTCCAGGACAACGGTCAGATCGGGAGATGCCCCCTGCGTCACTTCTCGCGTGATTTGTTCAATCCATTGGCGATCGACACCCAAACCATAACCCTGATAAGCCATCGTCGAATCGGCATAGCGATCGCAGATGACAACGGCCCCGGCGCGAAGCGCCGGGCGAATGACTTCAGCCGCATGATGGGCTCGCAGCGCTTGAAACAAGAGCATCTCCGAAGCAGGATCCATACGTTTCGAGGAAAGAAGGATGCGGCGAATCGCTTCGCCCAGGCCGGTTCCGCCCGGTTCGCGCGTGAGGAGGACTCTGTAGCCCTCCCGGCGCAACCGATCGGCCAATAGACGGGCTTGGGTGGACTTCCCGCTGCCGT
>JACQQZ010000023.1 GCA_016206755.1 Candidatus Omnitrophota bacterium | reverse complement strand
GTCGTATACCTTGAGTTATCCCAGCGCTTCTCTCTCCTCCCAATTTTATTCCAGCAGGCATCCCGGAGAAAATTTTGAGCGCGACATTTCTCCCGCCCGGACGTTTTGCCTGGCCGGTGAGGTGGAAGAGCTTCGGCGTTTGGGGATGGGCAAAGGGGCCACCTACGAGAACACGGTGGTGGTCGGTCCGCACGGGGTGATCAACAACCGCCTTCGATTCTCGGATGAATTCGTGCGCCACAAAGTGCTGGATCTTTTGGGCGATCTGTATGTTTTGGGCCGGCCGATTCAGGGGCACGTTATGGCCGTGCGCTCGGGGCATTCCCTGAACTTGAAATTGATCCACCGGCTGCGCCAGCAGCTTGAGCGCGTGACGGAGGGGGGAATTCCCGCCGTCCATGTGGAGCCGGGCGTGGCCCAGCTCGACAGTCCCGCCATTCAAAGAATTTTGCCGCATCGCTATCCTTTCCTCATGGTCGATAAGATCGTTGAGCTGGAAGAGGACCGCCGCGCGGTCGGCGTCAAATCGGTCACGGTCAATGAGCCGTTTTTCACGGGACATTTTCCGGGACGGCCGGTGATGCCGGGCGTGATGATCCTGGAAGCTTTGGCTCAGGTGGCCGGAATCCTGATGCTCAACAAGTTGGACAATCTGGGAAAGTACGCCTACTTTGTCGCCATCGATAAAGTGAAGTTCCGCCGCACCGTTGTCCCCGGAGACCAGCTTGTTTTGGAGGCGGAAGTTTTGAAACTGCGCTCCAAGACGGGGCAGATGAGGGCCCGCGCGCTTGTGGAAGGAAAAGTTGTCGCGGAAGCTGAAATGATGTTTGCGCTTGTGGAAGGCGAAGGAACCAGCATTTCTTAATGCCCGCCATTCATCCGACCGCAGAGGTTGACTCAAAAGCCGAGCTGTCCGCCGATGTCTCGGTCGGCCCTTATGCCGTGATCGGCCCGCATGTCAAAATCGGATCCGGGACCACGGTCGGTCCCCATGCCGTCATTGACGGCCATACGACCCTGGGTGAGCGCTGCGAGATTTTTGCCAGCGCCGTGATCGGGGCGCGCACCCAAGACCTGAAATTCAAAGGCAAGCGCAGTTTCTTGAACATCGGAAGCCGGAACATCTTCCGGGAATTTGTAACGGTTAGCTGCGCCACCGAGGAAGACGCCGCCACGCGAATCGGCAACGACAATTTCTTTATGGCGTATGCCCACGTTGCCCACGATTGCGTGATCGGCAGCGGCTGCATCATGGCCAACAACGGGACATTGGGCGGCCACGTGATCTTGGAAGACCGCGTCATCATCGGCGGTTTGGCGGCGGTGCACCAATTCGTGCGCGTCGGGAAGCTGGCCATTGTGGGAGGATGCTCGAAAGTCGTGCAAGACGTGCTGCCATTCTCCATGAGCGATGGGCACCCGGCGCGCGTCTACGGCTTGAATTGGATCGGGCTGCGGCGGGCGGGGATTTCTGCGGATGCGCGCCGGCTTTTGCAGCGGGCCTTTCGCATCTTGATGACTCAACGGTTGACGAAACCCAACGCCATCCGCCGATTGGAAGCGTTGACAGGCGGCTCCGCCGAAATCGAGCACCTGATTCGGTTTTTGAAGCAATCGAAGCGGGGCATTGGCAGAGCCAATCGATCGAGCCAATCGAGCCAGGCGAGCCAGGTATGAATCGCATCGGTTTGATTGCAGGCAATAGGGATTTTCCAATCCACGTGGCCCGCGCGGCCAAGGCCTTCGGCGCGGAAGTGATTGCCATTGCCCTCCATGAAGAAACTTCCCAGGAGCTGGCCAAAGAAGTTCCGAAGATCCACTGGATTCATCTGGGGCAGGTCGGCCGACTGCTGAAGATCTTAAAGGAAGAACAGCTGACCCAAGTGCTCCTGGCCGGGCAGGTCCACCCCTCCCATGCGACCCAGCCGTTGGCGCATCTGGATGCGGAGGGCTTAAAGCTTTTAACGCGCGCCATGACGGCCCAGGGCCGGGACATCCTCAAGACATTTGCCGACTATCTGTCCGGGCACGGGATTGCCTTGCTGGATTCTTCGGTTTTTCTGAAAGACTGGATTGCGCAGCCGGGTGTTTTGACGCAGCGCTCGCCGACGGGCGATGAAAAAGCTTCGATGGAATACGGCGTTTCGGTCGCTCAAAAAATCGCCCAGCTGGGCATCGGCCAAACCATTGCAGTCAAAGGAAAAGCGGTCGTCGCCGTGGAGGCGGTGGAAGGCACCGACGCCACCCTCCGGCGCGCGGCCGAGCTGGCCGGCCCCGGGGTCGTCGTCGTCAAATTCGCGGAACCCGGGCATGACCGGCGTTTTGACATTCCGGTCATCGGCCCCGAAACGCTCAAGGCAATGGCCCAGGCGGGGGCAACGGCTCTGGGTGTGGCCGCGGGGAACACGCTGTTGTTGGATCGCCCGCAATTGATCGGCTTAGCGGATCGGCTCAACCTGGCCGTCGTTGCAATGGCGGCTTGATGCCGTCCCTGCGCATCGCACTGGGGCAAATCAACGCCATCGTCGGAGATCTGACCGGAAATGTCCGGAAGATGTCCGCTTTTGCGCGGGAAGCCGGAGCGCAGGGGGCCCGGCTTATTGTATTTCCGGAGCTTGCGCTCGCCGGTTATCCTCCTGAAGATCTATTGTTCAAACCTTCTTTTGTTCAAGCCAACGCCAAGGCGCTGCGCCGGTTGGCTCAGGATTCCCGGGGCATCGCTTTGGTGGCCGGTTTTGTGGACGCCGATCCCAAGGGCAATCTCTTCAATGCCGCCGCTTTTTGCCGCAACGGTGCTGTGGAAACGATCTACCGGAAGATGATGCTGCCCAATTACGGCGTTTTTGACGAGAAACGTTATTTTCTTCCGGGCCGTCAAACCCGGATGATCCGTTTGAACGGCATGCGATTGGCGCTGACCATCTGCGAAGACATCTGGCAGGATGAGGGGCCGCTGACCCGGTACGCGGAGCTGGCTCCGGACGTCATTTTGAACCTCTCCGCTTCCCCTTATCACGCCGGCAAGCTCAGCGTTCGCGAGAGGATGCTTTTCAAGCGTGCGCGCCAGGTGGGCGCTGCGATGGTTTACGTCAATTTGGTCGGAGGGCAGGATGAGCTGGTGTTTGACGGGGCGAGCATGGTGGTTGACGAGCAGGGAAAGATCCGGGCCCGCGGCCGGCAATTCGACGAGCAGCTGCTTGTCGTGGACATGCCTGTCCCTCGCGGCGCGCGCGGCCGGCGG
>JACQQZ010000022.1 GCA_016206755.1 Candidatus Omnitrophota bacterium | reverse complement strand
TGCAGGGGGCGACCTACCCGAATCTGCGTCGACGCTCCATCGATCAAGTCCGCGGGATTCAGCCGCAAGGGTATGCCATCGGCGGCTTAAGCGTTGGGGAGCCGCGCGAGCTGATGCTGGAGGTATTGGAAGCGACCACCGCGCATCTCCCGGAGGACGCGGCGCGTTATTTGATGGGGGTTGGGGAGCCGCTGGATTTGGTGGACGGCGTCCTGCTCGGAGTGGACTTGTTTGATTGCGTGGTTCCCACGCGCCACGGGCGAAACGGCGCGGCGTACACCTGGGGCGGGCGGTTGAACTTGCGAAATGCCGTCCACGTCATGGATCAGCAGCCGTTGGACAAGCAATGTCCCTGCTACGCTTGCCGGCATCACAGCAGAAGCTACCTGCATCATTTGCTCAAAACCCAGGAAATTTTGGGGCTGCACCTTCTTTCCCTTCATAACCTGCATTTCTACGCGGACTTGATGCGACAGGTCCGAATGGCCATTGAGGAAGGGAATCTTTTGTCCTTGCGCCGGACGCTGGCGTCAACGTATAGTGATACAAACCCTGAGGAGATTTTGTCATGAACGGTCCACAAGTCAATCCGCTGGTCAATTTATTCCCCATTTTGTTGATGGTTGGGATTATGTATCTTTTGATTATTCGACCTCAGAAGCGGCGTGAACAAGAACATACCAAGATGATTGAATCGTTGAAAAAACATGATGAAATCGTCACCATGGGCGGGGTGTACGGAACCCTCGTCCATGTCAAAGACAAAACGTTCGTTGTCCGCATCGATGACAATACGAAGGTTGAGATCGACAAAAGCGCCGTCGCGCGCGTGACCAAGCGGGCCTCCTCCTGATCCATGTATAAAAATCTGACCGCGTGGGTGATTGCGATTGTCGCCGTCATTGGCGGAGCGAGCTGGTACGCTTTTCCACTGGAGAAGCGCATCAATCTGGGGCTGGATTTGCAGGGGGGGATGCACCTTGTTTTGAAGGTGGATACCTCCAAGCTGCCCCCCGAGGCCCGTGAAGACGCCACCGAGCGCGCGCTGGAAGTCATCCGCAACCGCATCGATGAGTTTGGCGTCAAAGAACCTTCCATCAGCCGCCAAGGCAAAGAGCAGATTGTGGTGCAGCTTCCCGGTGTTTCGGACCGCGAGCGCGCTTTTGAGATCATTGGCCGGACGGCTCACTTGGAATTTCGATTGGTGGCCGATGATCCGGAGCTGATCAAACGCGCGGCTTCCGGTTCTGTTCCGCCCGGGCATGAGCTGATCGTTTCCGATGGCGAACAGATCCTGCTTGAAAAGCAAGCTGCTTTGACCGGAGACGCCCTGACTTCCGCCGTCGTCCGTTTTGACGAGAGCCGGTTTAATCAGCCGATTGTCGGAATCACTTTTAACGCCCAGGGCGGGCGTAAATTCGCCGAGCTGACGGGACAGAATGTGGGCCGGCGCCTGGCCATTGTTTTGGACGGCAAAGTTCAGTCCGCGCCTCGCATCAATGAAGCGATTCCTTCCGGTGAAGCGGTGATTTCCGGTCAATTCACCCCGGATCAAGCCAATGACTTGGCGCTTGTTTTGCGCGTCGGCGCGTTGCCGGCTCCCGTCATCCGGGAAGAGGAGCGCACCGTCGGCCCTCTGTTGGGACAAGATTCCATCCGGAAAGGTGTCCGGGCCACTCTTTTTGGCATGGGGCTCGTCCTTCTTTCCATGGCAGGGTATTACCTTGTGGCCGGCGTGATCGCGGACGTCGCTCTTGCGCTAAACCTCTTGTTGATCTTGGGCGGCATGGGGATGTTCGGGGCAACGCTGACGTTGCCCGGTTTGGCCGGTATCGTCTTGACGTTGGGTATGGCGGTGGACGCCAACGTGCTTGTGAATGAGCGCATCCGGGAAGAGTTGGCATTGGGGCGGACGCTTCGGCAAGCCGTCACCAACGGTTACAACAAAGCTTTTACGGCCATCTTTGATTCCAACATCACGACGCTCATCGCCGCATTTCTCCTTTTCCAGTTCGGGACAGGCCCGATTCGGGGATTTGCCGTTACGCTGACGATCGGTTTGGTGGCCAGCATGTTTACGGCCATCGTCGTCACGCACGTTATTTTTGAGATTCTGATCCGGTTGGGATGGATCAAGCAGCTGCGCATGATGCAATTTATCCGCACCACCAAGATCGATTTCGTCAAATGGCGGAAAATCTGCTACGTTTTATCAACCCTCATCGTCGTCGGAGGAATGGCCTACTTCTTGCAGCAAGGGCCCGGCGCTTACGGCATTGATTTTACCGGAGGCCAGCTCCAGCATTACAAATTCGGGAGACCTGTCTCCATCGAGGAAGTCCGGAAATCATTGAGCGCCGCAGGCGTTGAAGGCGCTTCGATTCAGGAGTTCGGGGAAAACAACGAAGTGATCGTCCGGACTTCCCAAGACACGCTGCCCGTCGTTCAAGGGCAGCTTAAAAAAACTTTTCCTGACAATCCGCTCACTGTGCAGCGCGTAGAAC
>JACQQZ010000027.1 GCA_016206755.1 Candidatus Omnitrophota bacterium | reverse complement strand
GGAAACGGTACCGCTGTACGTTAACGTGGATTGTTCATGGTAAAGAAACGTATTGTTATTCTGGGGTCGACGGGGTCGATCGGGCAAAATGCCATCAAGGTGGCGGAAGAGCACCGCCGGGTTTTTGAGGTCGCCGGCCTCACCGCGCAAAACAACGTCGAGATTTTAGCGCAGCAGGCGCTGCGCGTGCGCCCGCGCCGGGTGGCCGTTTCCGATAAATCGAAAGTCCGCGCGTTGGCCGGTCTTTTGACTGGAACCGGGATTCAAGTGGACGCCGGACCGGAGGCGGTCGAGCAAACGGCCGCGATGGACGGCGTCGATGCTGTTTTGGTGGCCATCGCGGGAGCGGCGGCTCTGTTGCCGGCGTTGGGAGCCATTCGCCGGGGCCGCACCGTTGCATTGGCCAACAAAGAAACGATGGTGATGGCCGGCGCCATCATGCGCGCGGAAGCGGAAAAATACGGCGCCGCGATTGTTCCGGTCGACAGCGAGCATTCCGCCATTTTCCAATGCTTGGAAGGGCGGCGTCCGGAGCAGATCAAGCGCCTGTTGCTGACCGGATCCGGCGGGCCGCTTCGCACGATTCCTTCGGAACGGTTTGACCGGCTCACGCGCGCGGAGATTCTCAACCATCCGCGCTGGAAAATGGGGCCGAAAATTTCGGTGGACTCGGCGACGATGATGAACAAAGGGCTCGAGATCATCGAGGCCCGCTGGCTTTTTGATGTGCCCGTTTCGCAAATTGAAGTGGTCATTCATCCGGAAGCGGTGATTCACTCGATGGTGGAGTTCATCGACGGGGCGGTGTTGGCGCAGATGGGGGTCACCGACATGCGCATTCCGATTCAACTGGGGCTCACGCACCCGGACCGGCTCTCCACGAGTTTGCCCTCGCTGGATTTTGTCGGCATCGGGCAACTGACGTTTCAGCGGCCGGACCCGGCGAAATTCCCATGCCTGCAATTCGGATACCGCGCGGCGCAGACGGGCGGAACCGCCCCGGCAGTGCTCAACGCCGCCAATGAGGCCTGCGTGGGCGCCTTCTTGGAGGGAGAGATTCCGTTTACGCGCATTGCCAAAGTGATTGATGCCGTGCTGTCGCGCCACCGCGTTGTGGCCCAACCGGCGTTGGCCGATTTATTGGAAGCCGACGCTCAAGCGCGCCAGGAGGCCGGGCGTTTCTGGGCCGCTGAAAAAGTTGCCGGGGGAGTTTCATGAATCTTCTTATTTTAATCGCGGCGCTAAGCGTTCTCATCATCATCCATGAATTGGGCCATTTTCTGACGGCCCGGGCTTTTGGCGTCAAAGTGGAGCGATTTTCCATCGGTTTTGGACCGGTCCTCCTCAAGCGCAAAGCGGGCCAAACGGAATATGCAGTCAGTCTCTTGCCGTTGGGCGGATATGTCAAAATGGCCGGGGAACAAGCAGGGGAGGCCACCGGATCCCCGGAGGAATACGGAAGCCGTCCGGTCTGGCAGCGGTTTGCCATCGTGGGCGCCGGGCCGGTGGTGAATTATGCCGCTGGAATTTTTCTATTCACGGTGGTTTTCTGGGCGGGCTATCCGGTATTGGTTCCCCGGATCGGCGCCGTCATGGAAAATTATCCCGCAGCCGAAGCGGGCCTGTTGCCCGGAGACAGAATTGTCCGGATCAACGAAAAACCGGCGGACTCCTGGGAAGCTCTCACCGAAACGATTCGCAAGCAAACCTCAGGGGCGCCCGTTCGCTTTTTGGTCAAACGGGACGGGGCCGAGCGTGTGATTGAAGTCCAGCCGCAGGTCCGCGAGGGGCGCAGCATCTTTGGAAAACCGGCGCGCGTGGCGATGGTGGGAATGACCCCCTCCGGGGAAGTGCAGCTGGTGCGCTACGGTTTGATTGAAGCTGCGGTCAAATCGGTCGAGCACGCGATTTGGCTGACCGGCATGACGTTCCAGGCATTCTGGTACATGGCCACGGGGGCGATGCCGATCAAAGATTCTCTGACCGGGCCGGTCGGGATTTTTTATCTGACGACCTCGGCTGCGGCGCTGGGATGGCGCTACCTGCTGCAGTTGTTTGCCCTGTTGAGCGTCAGCTTGGGTATCTTCAACGTGCTGCCGATTCCGGTGCTCGACGGCGGGCACTTGGCATTTTTAGCGGTTGAAGGGCTTCGCAGGAAACCCGTCAGCATGCGCATTCAAGAAAAGATGTCGCAAGTCGGCATGTGCCTTTTGCTGGGGATGCTCTTGATGGTGACCTACAACGATCTGGCGAAGATTGGTGTTTTTGAGAAAATCACAGGATTGTTCCGATGAGAAATCGCTCAGTGCAACAATTGCAGGTGTCAAGATGAAGCGGCGGCGTTCGATCGAAGTGGCAGTGGGTGGAATCGGGGTCGGCGGGAGCAATCCGATTCGCGTTCAGTCAATGACGACGACGACGACCAAAGATCTGCCCGCCACCATCGAGCAGGCCAAGGCCTTGGTTGACGCCGGCTGTGAAATTGTCCGAATCACCGCTCCGACTTCCGCCGATGCCAAGGCGCTGGGCGCGATCCGCGCCCAACTGCGCGAGCGGGGCATCGACACGCCGCTGGTGGCCGACATCCACTTTAATCCCGGTGCGGCCATGGAAGCCGCCGGCCACGTCGAAAAAGTCCGCATCAATCCCGGGAATTTCGCCGACTCCAAACGCTTTGCGGCTCAGGAATACACCGATGCGCAGTATGAGGAGGAGCTGGGGCGCATCGCGGAAGTTTTTGTCCCGCTCGTTTTAAGATGCAAACAACTCAAACGCGCCATGCGCCTGGGCACCAACCACGGTTCTTTGTCCGACCGCATCATGAATCGCTACGGCGATTCGCCCCAAGGCATGGTGGAGTCGGCCATGGAATATCTGCGCATCGCAGAGAAAAATGATTACCGCAGCATCATTTTTTCGATGAAGTCCTCCAATCCGGTCGTGATGTCCCAGGTCAATCGCTTGCTGGTGAAAACACTCGATGAACACGGAGCCGCTTACCCGCTTCATCTGGGTGTCACGGAAGCCGGCGGCGGAGAGGATGCCCGCATCAAATCGGCGCTGGGCATCGGCGTTCTTTTGGCCGAAGGGATAGGAGACACCATCCGCGTTTCTCTGACGGAAGACCCGGTCAATGAAGTTCCTTTTGCGCGCGCGTTGGCGCGGTGGGCTGAAAACCGCTGGGCAAAAGATATTTTGGTTCCGGCGCCGCTGAACCCATTGACTTACAACCGGCGCCACGCGCAGACCGCGCTTTACGAAACATTGGTCATCGGCGGGGAAGAGCTCGTTAAAGTCGGGCTTTATGAGGGGGATTACCCTCATCCGCGTTCAGCAGCCGGCCCCAACACGCCGTGTGAATTTGTTTTGCGCGAAGATGACAACACGCGGAAAAAATTCATCATCGTCCAGGCGGAGGAGCTGTTGGCGGCAGGCCGAGAGGCCGCGCAAAAAGCGCAAGCGGCGGGAGATAAGCGTCCTTTAATTTTGGTTTGGGATGCGCGCCGCTTCTCCGAACTCAATGATGACTTTTTGATTGAAATCTCTGTTCAATTGGGGGGTCTTCTCGTTGATGGTGTTGGCGATGCCGTCGTTGTTCGAGCCCCGCAGAAATCCCAGATTGCCCCGGCGCGCCTGCTGGAAACAGTCTACAGTCTCCTTCAAGCCGCCCGCATGCGCAGCTCCAAGACCGAATACCTCGCTTGTCCCGGTTGCGGCCGAACACTCTTTGATGTGGAGTCCACCACCAACCGCATCAAAGCCAAATCGGGGCCCTTGAAAGGGGTCAAAATTGCCGTCATGGGCTGCGTCGTCAACGGCCCCGGTGAAATGGCCGATGCAGACTTTGGCTACGTCGGCGGGGCTCCGGGTGTGGTCAATCTCTACGTCGGCAAAGATGTCGTTGAGCGCGGCGTCCCGGCGGCCCAAGCGGATGAGCGCTTGATTGCCCTCATCAAGGCCCACGGCAAGTGGATTGACCCCATGGCGGTTTTGAAGAGTTAATTTAACAAAAAGTTTGTTATTGAGCTTGTTTCCGCACTGCAAATTCAGTATACTGACAGCATCTTCAAACCGTCACACCCTAAAATGACATCACGACCAACGCACCGTATTTTCGTCCGCCTGCTTGCCGCGCGGATTATTATTTCTTTAATAACCCCCTCGGAATTGTGGGCTTCCGGCACCCTGCGCGTTCCGCAATCTCCCGTCATCCGCGGCCAAATGGAAGCCGGGTTGGAGGAATCGGATGATGAGCGAGAAATATATCTGCTTGAGCACGCTTCTGCTAATCCTCAAAACCAGATTCATTGGCGAGAAGGAAACCAGTGGCATACCGATAATGTCGCTATAGCCGAAGCGCTGGCAGGTGGGCCACAACGAGGGGGTAGCATCCTGGCCGGAGAAATTCTTCCCGTTGTCCGTATGGCTAAAAATGAGATTTATCTGGTTCATGACGGCGAGATTCGCGCCGCCGCTTGGCAGGGGCCGATGGGCACTCTTTTCTTGGGGCGGGAAGCTTTGGCCCGGCTGGGAGCTACCGGAGAAGGCCGCGCTCAATTGCGCCGAGCCATTGAATCGGGCGATTTGTCAGGCATTGCCTGGGCAGGCCCTGTTCGGCAGCGGCCACCTGTTTCCGAAGCGGGCCCTCTTCCTGCTCAGTCCGCGGGAGCGGTTCCCACTCCAAATGTTGAAGCAGATGCTGTTCCTCAAGCCGCCGCCTCTTCAACACCGGCAGGTTCCGTTGCGGAGCCGCCTCCTGCGGGGCCGGTTCAGTCGCCGGAAGAGTTCATGAAAACTGCTCTGGCTGAGCAAGTGCGACGCGCATTGAAGGGTTATATTGGCCCCAATCAAGTTGTCCACGCTTTTCTCCGCGCAGACCGTGATCGGGTGCGAGTAACTTCCGACAGTCGGGACATTGCTCCGGATTCTATTTCGATGATCGCGTTTCCTTTCCCGGGCACTGGGCAACCAGATCTTGCGGTGGTTTTGCCTTCTCTGCCGCCACGCTGGGTTGTGCCGAATATCATCATGAACGCAGGGGGCCTTCAGGCAGCCAAACGGCACCCGCTCATCCGTGAGATCTCCAATCTTTTGGAGATGGAAAATGGGAGCGGATTGGATTACGACAAAGCCCTTCTGGATGTTTTGGAGCGATTGCTGAATGACGTCGATGCCCAGGGTAGAAATTTTGCCACTCGCCTGGCTGGAGATAAGGTACAGAACTACCTGGAAGTCGTCCGTCAGGCCGATGTAAATCAGGAAAGATCATTTGAAATGCGCCGCGAAATTGTTGGGGCGTTGCATGAAGCGGCCCAAAATGGAGAGGTGTCCGCGGCTGCAGTACGCGCAATTTTGCAACCTCATCGCAGCCAACTGGCGCAATGGCCTGTTTGCCAATGGATGCTTGATCGATGGTTGGAAAGTACAGCCGGCGTTGATCAAAACATTTCGGTGGAAGCGGTCGTTTGGATCGTAGATCAGATTCACATCGCCATTCACGAAATTGAAACTCAACGCATGCTTCAAGGGGCTCCGATGGATGTTACGCCCCGTCATTATTACGATGCGTTGCGAAATGCGCGGCTTGGCCGGTTGCGAGAATTAAGAGCTTTTTGCGATCAGGAATTGACGCCTCAGCAAATTGAACAATTGGATGCGCAAGCAGTCAGCTTGACCGGCAACGTGGTCCAAGTTGAATTTGAAGAGGCCACAGCAGATGCGTTGGCCGATGCAGCCCAGGAAATCGAATCAGGGCAACGGCATGCCAGCAATGTTCAATTGGGAGCCGCCGGAGTTTTGTTCTTAAATGCCGACGGTTCTCCCCGGCGTTTTGTCGAGGGCGGGGGATCTTACGCGATGCCCCTGAGTTTTACCGCACGCTTTAGTTCCTTATTGCAGCAATGGTACCAGCCCGGAGATCGCATTGTCTTTGTCTACACGTCTGTGAGTGGTCATCCCAATGTAGAGCAGATACACAGCTTCTTTGAAGATGCCGCAGCTTGCGCCATGCGGATCGAGGGTCATCCGGAGATTTACTTGGGCGCTGCAACACAAAATGGCGCTTTGCGCGTTTACCGTCCCGTTGATCTCATGAAGTTGGCGCAGAGATGGTCTTTTAAGGCCGAGTGGGAAAAGCAGTATCAGGGATTTCGGGATGCTGTGGAGCAGTACCTGCGAACCGCCCGGCCTCCGAATGACCCCGGAAAAGTTGCGCCATGGATTACCCAGTTCGGCAACCAGTTTCCCGGTAGAGCCGTTTCAATGTTTCAAACTCAACTTAAAAATCTGCCTGAGGATGCCGTTGAGGCTTCTCAGGATTGGGTCGGTACGATGCGGGTTCGTGCCAATCGTGAAGTCGCAATCATTGCCAAGGCCAGAAGTCCCGAGGACAAGGATGTCGAGATAACCAATGCGGCTTTTCGCCTCATCCGGCTGGGCGGCGAGCAGATGGCCCGTGTTCTTGTCGAGCGATTATTCGTCCCCGTAAAAATCGATGCTTTTGCAGAAGAAGCCCCGCAACAGCCAGAAGTTGCAGCGCCTGCGCCCAAACCACCCGCTGATTCAGAAGCAACCATTCGGGCTTTCATTGCGCGAGTGCTTAAAACGGCAGGTCAAGATCGGGCAACTGAGGTCGAGCAGTTTGTCAGGGCATGGTTTCCTGGACAAGATGCCGCCCGCCGCCGCACGGTCGATCTTTTGAACGCCTGGAAGGCATATGAAAGACAACTACAGGAGGAAGATCGCTTGAGGAAGCAGGCAGAAGCTGCCGCTGCGCAAGAGTTGGCCAACGCAGAAGCAGCCGCAGCAGCTACTCAAGCGGCAGCTGAATTGGCGCGCCAGCGGCAGCTTCTGCAAATTGAGCAGCAACGGGCTGCAATCTCTGAACTTGGAAGCAAGGCAGCTGTGACAGCCAGTCGGACTGTGGCGCAGGCACGTCGGCATTTGGATGGACTCGACGGGCGCTTGGAGACTGTTCGAGTGGATTGGGAAAATCGTCAAAAGCAAGGAGAGGCAACTCGTCTTCGGGCATATGTACTTGGCGAGTTGCAAGGATTGGCTGAAATGATTGCCGATACCATCTTGCAGTGCAGCAGAGAACACCCTCGGCAAATTATCGGTCATGGGGAAGTACAGAGACTCAGGGGGGAAGCCGAAGAGGAATTGCAAGGATTGGCTGCTCGCAGACGAGGAAAAGCAGAACATCGCGAGGTCGCTGCGTCCGGCCGCCAACGCCGGAAAAAGGAACAGAGACGCAGTCGTGGTGGGGATGATCCGATGGCCGAGTGGCAAGCAGACGCAGCAGCACAATCAGCGGACAAGGTGGAAGAAGCGCTTCAAAGCAAAATCAGCCAACGTGCTATTGAAGTCGGAAATGAAATGGCTTCTGTCGACCGCCCCTTGGTGGAGGCAATTGCAGATCAGATGGCGGGACGCTTCGACCAAAAACAAACGGCACAAATCATCGCAGCGATTCGCAGGAAAGTGAGCGATATTTTTTCTGGAGAGGGCAGAGTCGGCGTCAATGCGGCGCTGACTGCAATTTGGGAAAGCGTTGGTTTGCTTGATCAAGAAGATGAAGCCACTCCTGAAATTGTCACCGATCTGGTCGGTCAAAGTTTAAGCGCTTCATCAGGATTGGAAGAAAAGGTTGCGCAATTCCGAGCGCACAATCTCCGGGCGGATCTGCGATTCCAGCCCCGCGCTCGTATTGTTGCTCCGGAGATAACCGCATCGGGATTGGGGCCGCTGTTGGCGAAAAGTCAAGGTTCGGGGAGAACCGTTCTTTTTGTTGAAACGGAGGCGCAACGGCGTTTGCTGGTAGATTCTTTGAAGATGGACGAACGGGATGTTATCGTGACAGGTCCAAATCCAACTTTGGCGCATATCGAGGAAGCTTGCCGACGCTTAGGAGATGCATCGGATGTAGATTATATGACCGAAAGACGAAAACCAAATCTTCCATCTCTTTTTGGGAATCGACTGCTGCAATTGGTGTTGTTGCCGGTGGGATCTCAAAGTATCTTGATAGAGCTCGCCCGATTGGAGGATGTTCGTGTCGCGGATTGGCCGGCAGCGCAGAATGCCGTGCGAGCCGCTCAGGAACTTCTCTCGGATGCGTAAGCTTGTTGTTTCTTTCGTGGTTCCTGCTTTTACCCTCGCTTCTTTTTCACCGGCTTACGCCCTTAAAGCCCAACAGATCGAGCAGTCTCCACAGATACTTTCGGAATTGCGCCGCGCTGCCGGATTGGAGGAACGGCCCAGCGACCGGGAGGTGGTGCAGTGGTTTCTCAATCAGGATTGGTCGCGGCTGTCCGGCAAGCATCTTGATTCACATCCCTACGGTTTGTCTGGAAACGCCCTGCCTCAATTTTGGAAGCAAATCAACACCATTCTTGATCCGTTGATCCAACACGGTGCCGTGACTGCTTTGCCGAGTTTACCTACAGGGCGGGCATTGGGTGAGTGCCGGCAGCACATTCTCGATCTCTGGAAGCACTATCAAGCGAATGCGCCCCCAATGGTCACGTCCCTTCAAGTTGCCCTCTCTCCTTACGCCTGGGCCATGTGGGAAGATTTGCGGCGCCCCGATCCGTACCGGCCTCCCTCGGGGATCAGTCTCGATGTGTGGTGGTTTGTGGTTTCTTCCGAGATTGATTGGGGGGATTGGGCGGGGACCGACCGCGCCCGTGTTCATTTGGGAGTCCAATGCGGCGATGTCTGGAGCGTTGTTCGCGACGTCTTGGTAGGCACTTCTGAGGGTTGGCGATGGCAACCATTGAAACTCCGGGATCCGAATTATCTCAGGAAACAGAGAATGCACATTCAGAAGTTCTTAGAAAGAAGCATTTTATTGGACCGGCAAATCGTCCAGTATCATTTGAGGGGAATCGCAAAGTCAGTCCGCGATGGCCGCAACGCTGACTTGGCTTCGTTGAGCCCCCCTGTAGCCCCAACGCCGCTTCCGCCGATTCCGAGGCCGTTAGCTGCGCTCCGGCTTGATGCAGGAGATCAACGCGTGTATCGCGTGTATCCTTCCAATCCTACGGTGATTGTCCCGCAAGGAGGCGGTCCGCCGATCACTCTTCAGATGGAAAAAGGGGGCGTTCCCGTGGCGGCCACCTTTTCCCCCGGCGGCCGGTTCTTTGCCGTCGTTGAGTCTCCAAAAGGAGCTGTATTGCAGGCGTACGATCCTTCTAAAGGACAATTGATCAACGGAGAATCTGCCCTTTTGCCTAGAGGTGTGCGTGCGCTGGCTTTTTCACCCAACGGCAATAATTTGTACGCCTTGGTTGCGGGTGAAGAATCCGCATCGATTCGCCTCATTGACTTACTCAGGGGTTCTGAGGGCGAGGTCCTGGTCAATTCTTTGCCGGCCGGCGTCCAGACTTTTGCCGTCAGCGAAGAGATGGCGTACGTCGTTGTCGATGGGCGGCTTCATCGGTATTTTCTTTGGAGCGGGAAGGCGGCAGATCTTCCTGTGTTGTCCCTTGGGTCAGACGCGCAGATTTTAGCGGCCCATGTGTCATCCGAACGATACCCTGAAAATCTCCAGGTGGTTTGGTTAAAGGATGAGCGGATCGGGATTTCCGTTCACAATCTCAACACAGATTATCGGCAATCCGGCGATGCGCCGCCGGGGTCCGAGCAAGAAACAGTTCTTGCTCCCGGAGAACGCCTGCTTCATTTGCTCAGAGCCATTGCGCCGGAGGAGCCGATCCACGAATCCATTGACCGGATTCGCCAATCTCAGCCGAATGCGCAATTCAAGGCATTGGAAAAGTACCTGCGTTCCCATATCCCGGCCGCTTCGCAGCAATTGGGCGCAGAGCTGCTGCCATGGCTTGTTGAAATGCGCCGGCAGGGGCGCATCCTGCTGCGTTCCGAGCAGGAGATGGAGCTGTCTTTGGATGCTCTTGACCGGGAGAGCTCCCAATTTTTTCACGACGGAGATTTTATGGATCCTTTTGATGCATGGACGGAAAATTTGCGTTTGGATCGCCGGCAAGTCCTGTTGCGGATTGTATTGGCGGACGGAGACACCCGGGCAGCTTTACGCGAATGGCTGCTTGAGAAAGACGCGTCCTTTTTGCGCAGAATCAAAGCTTCGAAGTCTCTGTCCCCCATCCTCTCCTTGTTGGCGGGCCGGCGCTCCCGTCAGGCCGCCCTAGACCTGTTGACGGCGTTGCACGATCACGGAGATGGGGGCTCCATCTTGGAGTGGAATGAGTTGAAAGACACCGGGGATCTCTTTTGGGGTTTGTTGCCTCATGTCTACGATGCGCTGGTGGAATGGTACGGGCATCGAGGTGAGGAATTGCAGGTTGCCCTGGCAGGGTATGCAACCCAACCGGGTGATTTCATCCGCAGACAGGGCGTTGCAACCACTTTGCCCATTTCAACGCGATGGTGGCAGGATGAAGACGAAAGGGTGGGGACGGCCGACGGAGCTGCCGTTTATACCATTGCCGGTAACATCTGGAAGCAGTTTGGGAATTCGGCAACGGCAGGATTGGAAGAAGTCGTCCGGACGTCTCAGGCGGAAGAAGATGTATACGGCGGTATGCTATAATGAGTGCCCCCGACCGGAAATTTCCAGCGCGCTGGAAGCCAAGGTGGGTGGCCAATTCGAGCCGCGACGACGATGGCGTACTGTGAATCACAGTACGTCGAGGAGGAGTAACGAAGAAATGGACGCCCAGATTGGCTTCCCCCGAGGGGCTGGTTCCTTTTGGGCTGCGACTGCGTCATTCGTCGCTCACACACTTCCGTTGTCAGTGCGCATCGCTCCTCATTTCTTGTCTCGCTCCAAAATGAATCCAGCCAACACGCTGGAAATTTCCGGTCGGGGGCACTGATGAAATGGTCGCAATGCCACATCCCCACTTTACGGGAAGATCCTGTCGAGGCGGAAGTCGCCAGCCATCGCCTCATGCTTCGGGCAGGATTGATCCGGAAACTCTCTTCCGGCGTTTACTGCTATCTCCCTTTGGGG
>JACQQZ010000026.1 GCA_016206755.1 Candidatus Omnitrophota bacterium | reverse complement strand
CTCGAGCGCGCTTCACAAACCGAAGCGCTTTTTCGGCGCGGCCCGCGGCGTGGAAGAAGGCGGCAGCTTGACCATCATCGCGACCGCGCTCGTCGACACCGGCAGCCGCATGGATGAGGTCATCTTTGAAGAGTTCAAGGGAACCGGCAACATGGAACTCACCTTGGACCGCAACCTTTTCCAGAAGCGGATTTATCCGGCCATCGACATCAAACGCTCCAACACGCGAAAAGAGGAGCTGCTGTTGGCACCGGATGAGCTCAAGAAAGTTTGGATTCTGCGCAAGGTGCTCAATGAGCTCAACTCGGATGAGGCGATGGAGCTTTTGATTGATCGCATCTCCAAGGCCAAGACCAACGCAGACTTCCTCTCCAGCATGAACCAGGGGTAATGATCATCATGCTTGGAATATGGGATGCCCAGGCACGCTCGTCGGCCCCAGCGAGGCCGACTTCGCTATGCACCGACCCTCGCTCGTCCCGCTTCGCGGGACGCCGTGCCCGCTCGGGTCGCTGAATGCCTGGATCAGACACATTCCTCGCATTACACGATATGAATGAAAGGGTTATGACATGAAATCGGACATTCATCCCAACTATCAGCCGATCACCATTTCCTGCACGTGCGGCGAGGTGATCCAGACGCGCTCGACGCGCCCGAGCTTTCACATCGAAATCTGCTCGAAGTGCCACCCGTTGTTTACGGGCCAGCAGAAACTCATGGATACGGCCGGGCGCATTGAAAAATTCCGAAAGAAATATGCCAAGAAGGAGAAGGCGTAACTGACCTCCATTCTCCATGTGGGACATCCTGAAGGCCCGTACCGCCCGCGCGCGCGAGATCGAACAATTGTTGGCCGACCCTCGGATTCTCAACAACGGCCAGTTGTACCAGCGCTATGCCAAAGAGCGCGCCGCCCTGGATCCTTTTCTTGAGCTGGAATCCCGGCATCAACACATTGCCAAAGGGCTTGAAGAGACGCGGCAGCTTTTGGCGCATTGCGGAACGGATCTGGAGCTTCGGGCCATGGCGCAGCAAGAGGCAGGTCATCTGGGCGAGCGCTTAAAAGCAGTTGAGCGGGAACTCGAAGAGCTGTTGCTGGAGGATGACCCGGATGCGAACAAGAACGCCGTCGTTGAAATCCGCGCCGGCACGGGAGGTTTGGAAGCCACGCTCTTTGCGTCGGATCTTTACCGGATGTATTCCCGCTACGCCGCTTCCCAAGGTTGGGCCACGGAACTTCTCTCGAACAGTCCCAGCGAGGCGGGCGGTTTCAAAGAGATCATCTTCGGAATTTCCGGAAACAACGTTTATCGCAAAATGCAATTTGAGCGCGGCGTCCACCGCGTTCAGCGCGTCCCGGCCACCGAGGCCTCCGGCCGCATCCATACTTCCACGGCGACGGTTGCCGTCATGCCGGAAGCCGATGAAGTCGATGTCCAGATTGACCCCGACGATCTGAAAATCGACGTGTTCCGGTCCTCCGGCGCCGGCGGACAGAGTGTGAATACCACCGACTCGGCGGTCCGCATCACCCATCTTCCGACGGGTCTGGTCGTTTCCTGTCAGGACGAACGTTCCCAGCTTAAAAATAAGATGAAGGGGATGAAGATTCTTCGCTCCCGCATTTTTGAAGCGGCCCGCCAACAGCAGGAAGAAAAGCAGGCCAGCGACCGGCGCCGGCAGATCGGGACAGGGGACCGTTCTGAAAAAATCCGGACGTACAATTTTCCAGACCGGCGCATCACCGACCATCGCATCGGATTTACCACGCATCAATTGATGGAAGTTCTCGAGGGGCAGATGGGAGAATTGGTGGAGGCCCTTTTGGCGGCGCAGCGCAAGGCCCGTCTTGAGAAAATGGCATGATTGCCGAAATGGCCGTCTGGGCGGAGTTCGTTTCTCAGGCGCAGGCGCGCTTTCTGGAAGCCGGTATCGAGCGGCCGCGTTGGACGCTGGATCAAATCTGCAGCGCCTATTTTCGCCGCTTACCGGTGGATCTCATTGCAGATCCTCCAAAATTAGATGCCCGGTCGCTCCAAAATTTGCGGCAGCAAATCGAGCGCCGCTGCTCCGGCGTCCCTTTGCAGCACATCACCGGCATCGCAGGATTCTTCGGCTACGATTTCAAGTCGACCCCCGCGGCATTGGTCCCGCGCCCCGAAACCGAACGCTTGGTCGAGGTGGCGATTCGAGAGATCCAAGCGCTTCATCCGCTTTTGCTCGGGTTGACCCCCCGCGCACCGCTCGTACAGCGGTACCGTTTCCGGGAGTGCCAGGTTCAAGTGGGAACCTGGCACTCCCGGAAACGGTACCGCT
>JACQQZ010000021.1 GCA_016206755.1 Candidatus Omnitrophota bacterium | reverse complement strand
GCAAGTGATGCATGAGCCGGTGCAATCCGGCCACACCCACATCATAAATTTCAACGACGCGCCTGCCCATGAGCTCAAGAATGATTTTCGCCTCGGCAGCCACCGGCATGTCGCTGGTTCCGGCAGTGACCAAAGCGACCGACCCTCGCATCCGCTGAGCCGGAAAATTCAAAACCACCACGCCGGAGCCAGCGTCGTAACGCATCGAGCGGTCTTTCCGTTTCAAGCGGGCGGCCACCGCAGCCGAAGCGCGCGTAATCACCACCGGCTGCCCTTTTTGGATGAAGCGCTCCGCGATGGAAACAATCTGGCCGACCGTTTTGCCCTTTCCGTAAACTACTTCCGGAAATCCGCGGCGCAACAAGCGGTGATGATCCAATTTGGCGTAAGCCAGATCTGAAAATGGAAGCTCTCGAAGCGCGTGCAGGCCTTGCGCGACGGAGACTTCTCCGGCTTGAATGTTCTGGAGCAGGCGCTTGAGGCGTTGCGAGTAAACGGTAACGGGCGTGCTACCGGAAGGCAATGATCAGTCCCACCATGGCGGCAACCAACAGGACGGCCAAAACGTAAAAATCATACGTGTACAGAAGATCCCGCAGCCGTTCCAAAACGGAAAAACGCGGGCGCTTGGAGCAGCTCGGAGAGGGTGCTTCCCGTGATTGGGACTGCCAACGCCCCACATCGTCTGGATGAAAACGCAGCAGCTCCCCGCCAATCCACAACCCCTTCAACTGCCCTTCGCGCGCCAAACGCTCCACTTCGGATTCCGGAACATTCAGTTGCCTGGCAACCTCGACAGTTGTGAGCAGCTTTTCGCTCATGGAGCACCCCCGGCGGCAATGACCGGGGTATTACCGGGACCGCTCAGTCGCAATCCACTGATCCAAACGGGATTTTTCAAAACGCCAGGCCTCTCCTTCGCGGGAAGCCGGGATGCGCCCCTGAGAAGCCCATTGCCGGACCACTTTGGGCTCGATTTCCAAATACTGCGCAACTTCTTCTTCCGACAACCAGCGCGATGTGCTGGCGGCGGCCGCTTCCTGCATTCGGCAAATTCCATCGAGCACGGCGCCCTCTTCCACCACCAGCCGCGGCGTCCAGACTTCTCCGGACAGATGGGCTGGGGCAACCAATCGCAGCGATTGCCGGGCAATGATTTTCCCTTGGACCCGGCCGGCTACCGTCACCATTTCGCCGGTAATCTGCGCATCCACTTGAGCTTTTTCTCCGATGGTCAAGCTCCCCAGCGTATCCAATGTCCCCTCGAATTTCCCGCTGATTCGAAGATTCACCGGATCCTTAAACGCAAGCGTTCCCTGCATCGATGCCGTCACTTCGAGAACGCGGTCGGCTGCGTTTGTTTCGGCAGGACGATTCGGTTTGCCCAACATGAGGAACCCCCTTTTTAACCTTCAGCGCCCCACACCATCCGGAGGACGCCTGGCACCGCCAAAATGGCCCGGGTCAGCTCATCATCCTGATGGTGAGAGGACAAATAAATCGCCAACTCCAACACCATCTGCCCTTCCTGCTTGCGAATCTCAAAATCCTGGACCGTGACACCGTACCGGGACAGCGCCGACCGGACAGCGCTCAAAACATCCAGCTGATTGTCCGCATGAATGGTGAGAACCTTGTACCGGCTTTTTCGAACATATTTCCATTCCAGTTGCGTCAAAAGATACAGGGAGGAAAGCACCAGCACGGTCGCGCCCAGGGCCCCGGCGTAAAATCCGGACCCGGCCGCCAGGCCGATTCCGGCGGCCGCCCAGAGACCGGCCGCCGTCGTCAAACCGCGCACCGACGTCCGGAATTGGAGGATGGTCCCCGCGCCCAGGAAACCGATTCCGCTGACCACATGCGCCGCAAAACGGCCCGGATCGACGTTGGCGCGGCCGGCGTAGACATTGAACAGGTGCTCGGCGGTCAGCATGATGAGCGCAGACCCGACACAGACGAGAACGTGGGTGCGCAAACCGGCGGCGCGCCCGTGCAGCTCACGCTCATAACCGATCGCGCCTCCCAACACCGCCGCAAGTGCCATGCGAAATAAAGCCAACGTATTAAAATCCGGTGTCATCGCATCCCCAAATTCGGTTCTGCAGCCAGCGACAGTTGCGATCGCGCGCCTTCCCGCGCGTACAATGTACAGCCCAATCCCGCCACCATCGCCGCGTTGTCGGTGGTCAGCAACGGTGCCGGCAGGTACAGCTTTATTTTCTCAGCCCGGCACGCCTCTTGCAACCTTCCTCTTAAAAAAAGATTGGCGGCCACGCCTCCCCCGGCCAACAGAGCCCGGGATCGTGTCGTGCGGCATGCGGAAATGGATTTCGAGAGGATCTCTTCGACGACAAAATCCTGAAAACTCGCGGCCATGTCGGCCGCAAAAACAGGACCGAACTCCCCTGTTCGCCGCGCCTCTTCCACCCGTCTGAGAACAGCCGTCTTGACGCCGCTGAAACTAAAATCCCACGGCGTCCCTGATTTGATTTTCGGGATCGAAAACTTCATCCGGCGAGGATCTCCCTGGGGCGCCATCTTTTCGATCTCCGGCCCTCCGGGATATCCCAATCCCAAAAGCTTGGCGACTTTATCAAATGCTTCCCCGACGGCATCATCGCGGGTTTGGCCTAAAATCTGATGCCCGGAAATTCCTTTGAGCTTGACCAAAGCCGTGTGGCCTCCGGAGATCACCAAACCGATGGATCGCTTGGGCCATGAAGCAGGTTCATGCGTCATGAGCGCTGCGTACAAATGGGCGTGCAGGTGGTTGACGCCCAGCAGAGGAACCTTCCATGCGAAACTGAGCGACTTGGCGGCGGCCAGACCGACCAGCAACGCCCCCGGCAACCCCGGACCGTAAGTGACGGCCACCAGACCGACCTCCGAGGGCGGAACACCGGCCTGGCGCAGGGCGTCCTCCAGGCAGTACGTCACCAGCTCCGCGTGATGGCGGCATGCAATCTCGGGAACCACGCCGCCGTACCGGCGATGGAATGCCACGCTGGAGACCATGCTGTGACCCAAAATCTTCCGGGCTTTTTCCACAAGACCCACTGCCGTTTCATCGCAAGAGGTTTCAATCCCCAAGGCAATCATGAGGAGACCAGCTCCGACACGCGGACAAACTCGATGCCCCTGCGCTCCATCTCCGGCATCGTCTGCTGCAATGTTTCCAGCGTGACTTTTTTGTCGTGCCCGATGCCGACCGCAGCGCCTTTGCGCAGGGCAACTTCCGTCAGCTCAAACAAACGCTGTCGAATCGCCTCGCGCGTTTCCACGTTGTCCAGGAAAACGGAGCGCTGGACAAAAAGGACGTTGACGGACCGGGCGATTTCCTTGCCCGCCGATTGATCGGTCACCAAGCTGTCCAGAAAGAACAACCGGCGGCTTTTGAGTTCTTCCAAAAACAGTTTCATCAGAGCCGGATTCTCCGTCGCCTTGGAACCCTGATGATTGCTCACTCCTTTGGCGTAAGGAACGGTTGCCAAAGCCCGATCCAACATCTGGCGAACGGTCGAGCGCCCGGCGCCGGAGGGCAACACCTGGGGTTCCCGGGGGCTGTCTTCGCCGTACGGTTCCATCGGCATGTGCAAGATGACTTCGCACGCAGTCCCGCGCGCTGTTTGGGCGATGATTTTGGAATAGGGCTGATGGGGCAGTACGGCCAGCGTCAAAGGCCGGCCCAACTGCAAAGCCAGCGGCATGAGCTTTCGACTGTACCCCCAATCGTCCAAAACAATGGCAACTTTGGCGTGGTTCCGGCGCAGAGGAGCCGGGGAGACCGGAGCAGCGGTCTTTTCAACCGGAGTCACCGGACGATGAACGGCGGAGGAGGGGGGCCGGTGCGGTGGAGAACTCCTAAAGAAAAGCGCCCCCACCCCAATTCCTAAAACCAGACCTGCCGCCACGGAGGGCCATTGAATTTTTTTCCAAATGGATTTTTTCTTCACGCCTGGCGTTCCTGATAGACCCGGATGCCCCGCAGAAGATCGATCGCCCGGGCCAGCTGGGCGTCAACGCTGAAGCTTTTCGGTTTCTTCTCCGGATGATCCTTGGCTTCCAGCCGGTCAAAGAGATCCTGCTTGGCGGAAACAGGGGCGGGTTCAGATTCCTGAGCGGCAATGACATCCGGTAAAATGCCTTCTCCGTGAATGGCCCGGCCGGAAGGCGTGTAGTATTTGCTCGTCGTCAAACGGACGGCCGAGCCGTCCCGCATCGGGATGACCGTTTGAACAGAGCCCTTGCCGAAGGTCTTCACGCCCAAAAGAATGGCGCGCTTGTGGTCTTGAAGCGCGCCGGCCACAATCTCTGAGGCGCTGGCCGAACCGTTGTCCACCAAGACCACCATTGGAAAATTTAAATGCGGCTGGGCGGCTTGGGCCTGAAATTCAAGATTCTGTTCGGCTTGGCGTCCGCGGGTGGAAACAATCCGGTCGCCCTTCGGAAGAAATTTCTCAGCAACCGCAATCGCGCTGTCCAAAAGACCTCCCGGATTGCGCCGCAGATCCAACACGAACGAATCCATGCCGTCCTTTTCCAGGCCGGCCAAAGCAGCGTCCAAATCCTGCGCGGTATTTTCCTGAAACTCCGTGACGCGAATATAGCCGATCTTGTCCGCGACGATCCTCGCGTCTTTAACGCTCTGAATTTTAATCACGGCGCGAGTCAAAACCACATCAAACAACTGGTCTTCCGGCTCCCTGAGAATGGTCAGCGTAATTTTTGTGCCCGGTTTGCCGCGCAGCTTCTGAACTGCTTCATGCAAACTGATCCCGCGCGTAAATTGTCCGTCGATTTTGACAATCCGGTCCCCCGGCATGATCCCGGAAGCCGCCGCCGGAGTGTCGTCCATGGGAGTGACGACCGTCAGAAGACCTTCCTTCATCCCAATCTCCACGCCCAGGCCGCCGAATTGCCCTTTGGTCTCGACGCGCATCTCATCGTACTCGTCCGGCCGCAGATATTGGCTGTGGCGGTCGAGCGACGAGACCATCCCGTCAATGGCCGAGTAAATCAGCTCCTTGGGTTTGGGCTCGTCCGCATATTCGGTTTGGATAACGCTCAAGGCCTCGGCCAGCAGCTCGAGCTGTTCGTACGTCTCATCTTTGCTGGCGCGCTTGACGGGAGAGCTGCTGGCTCCCCAAGCCGCCCAGCCCCAGGCAAACAACGCGGCCGCCGCGAGAATCGCCATCCCCCGCCGAAAGATCATGCTCCCTCCTTCAAGACCGATTCCAAAATTCGATGGGCCAATTCCGGATTGGCTTGGCCTTTGGTGCGCGCCATCAATTGTCCGACCAAGAATTTAATCGCCTGCCGCTTGCCTGCGCGATAATCGCTGACTGCTTTTGGATTGCCCTGAACCACCGTTTGGGCGGCCGCTTGAAGCGTGCCGGAGTCCGTCACCTGGCTCATCCCCAAACGCTTGACCAGCGGCTCCGGGGCTTCGCCTGTTTTCATCATCGCCTTGAGCAGATCTTTGGCCATTCGGCTGCTGACCGTTTGATGCTCCACCAACAACACCAACTGGGCCAGATGAGCCGCCGGAACTTTCAAATCGAGAATCTCCACGTTGCGTTCACGGCAGGCCGCCAGAAGATCTCCCTGAATCCAATTGGCCGTGGCCTTGGGGACGCCGCCCGCCTGGACCGCAGATTCAAAATAATCGGCCAACTGTTTCTCGGACGTCAACCGGCCCGCATCGTAAGAAGACAAGCCGTACTGCTCCATAAAACGCCGCGTGCGCGCCGGAGGCAGCTCCGGCAAGGTCCGCCGGACCGCCTGAATTTCTTCGGATTGAAGCACAAAAGGAACCAGATCCGGCTCAGGAAAATAGCGGTAATCGTGGGCAAATTCTTTGCTGCGCATCAAGAGGGTAACTCCCTTGACATCATCCCACAAACGGGTCTCCTGGATCACTTTCCCGCCCGAGGACAGCGCTTCTTGCTGGCGGCGGATTTCATAGGCCAGCGCGTTGCGAACGTGCTTGAAGGAGTTGAGGTTTTTGATTTCCGTTTTGACGCCCAATTCTTTTGCGCCGGCAGGTCGAAGCGAGATGTTGGCATCGCAGCGCAAGCTTCCTTTTTCCATGTCGCAATCGGAAACGTCCAAATACTGAAGGGTGTGCTTGAGGGTTTGCAGACAACGGTACGCCTCTTCCGGGGTGCGCATGTCCGGCTCGGTCACAATTTCCAAGAGCGGTATCCCCGCGCGATTGTAGTCCACCAAACTTGCGCGAGACCCCTCTTTGTGCACCAGCTTTCCCGCGTCTTCTTCCAAATGCGCCCGATGAATTCGGACGGCAAAAGCAGGGGCCTCGGCGGCGGCAGGAACTTCCAGCACGCCTTCAAAGGACAACGGCAAATCGTACTGAGAAATCTGAAAACCTTTGGGCAGGTCCGGATAAAAATAATTTTTGCGGTGAAATTTCAACGCCGGCTGGATCCGGCAGTTGAGGGCCAGGGCCACTTTAAGACCGGATTCCAACGTGCGGCGGTTGAGCACCGGCAAAACGCCGGGCAAACCCAAACAGACCGGGCAGGTTTGGCTGTTGGGTGAAGATCCGAAGAGCGTCGGGCATCCGCAAAAGATCTTCGTGCGGGTGGCCAACTGCAAGTGGACTTCCAGCCCGATGACCGTTTCAAAAGCGCTCATGAGGCAACGGCCGCCGGTTTGCGCAAGTGCCAGTCCGTGGCTTGCTCGTAGGCGGAACCCAGATGGAACAGCGTTTCTTCGCCGAAAGCCGGCGCGATCAGCTGCATGCCGATCGGCAATCCTGCCTGCGTGAAACCGCACGGCAATGACAGCGCCGGCACACCGGCCAAATTCACAGAGATGGTAAAAATATCCGACAGATACATCGACAGCGGGTCATCCAATTTTTCACCCAACCGGAACGCAGGGGTCGGAGCGGTCGGAGTCACGATGGCCCGGCAGGTTTCGAAAACTTTTTCGAAATCCTGCCGGATGAGCGTTCGGACTTTGAGCGCCTTCGCATAGTAGGCATCGTAATAACCGCGGCTTAAGACGTACGTTCCTAAAATGATGCGGCGTTTGGCCTCGGCTCCAAACCCCTCGCCGCGCGTATTCTCGAACATTTCCTGGAGATTGCCGGAGGGGACGCGGCGTCCGTAACGCACGCCGTCAAAACGCGCCAAATTGGAGCTGGCCTCCGCGGTGGCTGCAATGTAATAAGTGGGGACGGCGTATTCCGTGTGCGGCAATGAAACATCCTTAAACTGAACGCCCAATCCTTTGAGGGCGGCCAGCGCTTGTTTCATGGCGCGCTCCACTTCAGGATCGAGCCCTCCGATAAAATATTCTTTGGGAACACCGACCGTCATGCCGCCGATGGGACGCCGCAACGCGGCGCGGTACGTCGGAACTTTTACATCGGCCGATGTGGAATCGTGCGAATCCAGTCCGGCGATGACTTCCATGAACAAAGCCGAGTCCTCCACATCTTTTGTCAATGGGCCGATCTGATCCAGCGAAGATGCAAAGGCAATGAGCCCATAACGGGAGACGCGCCCGTACGTCGGTTTGAGCCCCACCACGGAGCACATGGCAGCCGGTTGCCGGATCGATCCGCCCGTGTCGGAACCGAGAGCCGCTGCGCCCAAATCTGCTGCGATTGCCGCCGCCGAGCCGCCGCTGGAACCCCCGGGAATTCGATCCAGGTCCCAAGGATTGCGCGTCGGACCCTTGCAGGAGGTTTCGCAAGAAGAGCCAAAGGCGAACTCATCCATGTTGGCCATTCCCAGCACCACCGCCCCTGCCCGTTCCAAACGTTCTACGACCGTGGCATGGTAGGGGGGATGAAATCCGCTCAGGATGTTGGAGCCGCAGTTGGCCTCAAAACCTTCCGTGCAGATGTTGGCCTTGACGATGACCGGAACGCCGTAAAGCGGCAAGCGCTCAGCGTCGGCTCTAAGCAACGCGGAGGCCCTATTTTTTGCCCGTTCTTCATCAACAGAAATCAGCGCTTGAAGCTTTGGATTGAGGGCTTGAATCCTGTCCAGGTAGGCAGTTGTGGCTTGTAAGGGCGAGCATTTTCCCCGGCGCAACAGGTTCGTCAGAGCATGGGCGGGATGGGACGTCAGGGATTCGTCAGGCATCTTCAATCACGCGCGGCACCAGAAAGAACGGCCCTTCGCGTGCCGGGGCGTTGGAAAGCGCTTTCTCAACATCAAGGGAAGGAATGACTTCATCTTTTCGGAAGACGTTTTGCATCGGAATCCCATGGCTTGTCGGAGAGATGTCATCGGTCTTGAGCTGATTGAGCTTATCGACATAGGACAAAATCTGCTTGAGCTGAGTCGAAAACCGGTGAATCTCTTCATCGGTCAAGCTCAAGCGAGCCAACGCAGCGACGTAGCGGACTTCGGATTCTTCAAATGCCATCGGAGGGTATGAGTTGGTTCATAGTAAACCTTCCCTCCATGAATGTCAATCCATGCCGGTTTTAGAGGAGTATCAGCTTATACCCTTGATAATTTTCAAAAAAAGTTGTATACTTCAGTTAGACAAGTCATCCGAGACCCGCCTGGTATCGTAAGATACAGGCGGGTTTTGTGATTTAAGTTATCCGCTTAAGTTCCCATTCGGATCTAAATTTATTGATATCAAAATAATGATTGGAAGACTGAATCAGATCCTTCGCCACATGCCAACGGGTTGAAATAATGACGACTTTCTTTCCGTGGCCTCTTAATAAATTCACAAGAGAAACAGAATCGCTATCTCCACTCATTAATACGGCTGTATCGAATTTAGCCATGACGGACACGACATCCACAACGATATCCGTATCGCAGTTTCCTTCTAAGATCACTTCGCCGCTCGCGGTCACAATCTTTTTTATCCTCTTGAGTCGCATAATAAAACCTTTGCGGCTGAGCATTTCAAAAAAAGATTGCTGAGTAACAGATTCCTCAAAGTAAGCGCTGTAATAATAAACATTCAACAGGGTGCACTTTGTTTAACCTGTATCTTTATAACAATGAATGATATTTGCGGCATCGATAAATACAGCTACTTTTCCAAACAAGTGTTCTTTCTGGTTCAATGGACTCATGATAATTTCTTTTTCTTCGTACGGCCTCGTCTGCTTTTAGGCCGATGGCGCCTTTCAATTTCTGCTCTTGCTTTCTCTCGATCTGGCAATGCCCTCACCAGAGCTTCACCTACCGATGTAATATACTTCTGTCCTCCACCTGCCAAAGCCAGGTAATTTGCTAGACTAACCGCATTTCGTCCAGTAGCAGCAGGATTTGAAAAACGCGGTTGGGCAGCTTCGCGATTTAAATCAGTGATTTCCCTTGTCTTGAATTGCGGGGTGTTTCGATGATGGGTCAAATAATAAGCCAGGCAAGTTATTCGCTCCAGGTCCGTTTTTGGTTTCTTACTCTCTATAAACTCTTTTGG
>JACQQZ010000025.1 GCA_016206755.1 Candidatus Omnitrophota bacterium | reverse complement strand
CGGTCTCGCACATCATGCAGCCGACGCAGCGCGGAGTCCCGTCAGTGCGCTGCGTCAAGCGATGGCGGCTGCGCAAGCGCGGAGAAAGCGGTCTTTGTTCCTCCGGGTATTGATAAGTGACCGCCGCGCG
This sequence comes from Candidatus Omnitrophota bacterium, assembly GCA_016206755.1. Taxonomy (GTDB): domain Bacteria; phylum Omnitrophota; class Gorgyraeia; order 1-14-0-20-64-10; family JACQQZ01; genus JACQQZ01. Next base: position 6,264 of record JACQQZ010000025.1, on the reverse strand, counting down.
AACATCTTTGGCCAGGCCGATGCGATGCAGCATGTGAAAGAAGAGGTTTCGCCCAAAATGCCGGGTGGTCAGAACCAGCCCGCGGAGAATTTCCGGGAGATACATTCTTTCCAGCAGGGTCAGTTCTCGTTTGCGCGCCACATTATCCTCGAATCACTCTCGGATCACCCTCGGATCAAGAGAAGGACAAAACCGGTTAAGATCACATTCGCCACGGAAATCGGAAAGAGCATTTTCCAACCCAAGCGCATCAGCTGATCATAGCGGAATCTCGGCAGCGTCCAGCGAATCGCCATAAACAGCCAGCAGAAAAAGAGGACTTTGAACGTGAATGAGATGATTCCCAACAACGTCACCGCCAAAGGAGCCAGGGCAATTCCCCCGCCCCACGGAAAATGAAAGCCGTCTGCGAGTAAGTACGGTGCTTGCCAGCCGCCAAAGAAAAAAGTGGTGGCCAAACAGGCCACGAGGACTGTTTCAATGAAATCGGTCATGAAGAAAAGGCCGAATTTCATGCCGCTGTATTCCACGAAATATCCGATGATCTCAGACTCGCCTTCCGGCATGTCAAACGGAACGCGTTTTGTTTCCGCTAAGGCAGCGGTGACGAATACAAAAAAAGCAACCGGTTGAACGACAAAACCCCACAGCGGCAGCCACCCCCACAGGTATCGTCCCTGGGCCCGGACCATCTCCTGCAGATCCAGCGTGCCATACCACATCACCAAGCCAATCAACGAAATCCCCATGGTGATTTCATAGGAGATCACCTGAGAGGCCGCGCGCATGCCGCCCAAAAATGCGTAGTTATTGTTGGAGGAGTATCCGGCCAACACCACGCCGTACGCCCCCATCGATAGCATCGCAAAGATGTAGAGAAGCGCCACATCAATTTTGGCCACCTGCAGATCAATGATCCGATTGCCTATCATCAGCGTATCCCCGATCGGGATTGCCGCAAAAGTCGCCAGCGCAAAAAATGCCGATAGAAAAGGCGCCAAGGTGTGCAGCGCACGGTTGCCGCCGGGAGGGACGAAGTCTTCTTTGGTGAACAATTTGATGACATCCGCCAATGGATGCAAAAGCCCCATCATTCGAAATCCAAATAGGGTAGCGCGATTGGCGCCGATGCGGTCCTGCATCACGGCACTCTGCTTGCGCTCCACCCAGGTGTGAATACCGGCCAGATTCAATACGCCAAAATAAACGGCAGCCGCAAGCGCCAGTTTGATGAGGATGGCTTCAATCATGCGGGAGCACGCTTTCCGGTTTTTCCGATCATGTCATAATCCAAACCGTGAAACGCCGGAACGGCTTGAGCCAACGCCTTAAAAACCTGAACGGCTGAAGAATAGATCAGCGGCTCATCCATCCGCTTGGCAATTTCAAACAAGATCTCCAGCGTCGGACGCGCCCCTTGCAGCGGCTCAAACGCCTTGAAGGTCCGCTGAACATGGCCGTCGACGTTGGTGAAGGTCCCGTCTTTCTCGGCGTAGACGGCGCTGGGGAGAACCAAGTGCGCCAGTTGACTCGTCGCATTTTCATTGGTGCCTTGATAAATGAGATAGACTTGCTCGGAAAGGCGCCGGGCTTTTTCTGCCCCATAGAGATCGACCAAATCGTGGTCAAACACGTAAAGCACGCGCAGCTCGCCCCTCAGGGCCCGGTCAATCAAAGAAGCTTTGTCCGCATCAAATCCAATCGTCTCCATGCCGCGCCGGTTCGGGTTTTTATCGGCTTGAATCAAGAAGCTGTCGGAGTAGCCCAGCTTGACCGGCACGGCCGGATTGCAGGCAATGCCCCAACGCTGAGCCAACTGCTTGGTCACAAAAAGCTCTTCATTGGTCATCTGCGGGGACGGAACAATACCCCACTGGCTCAAAGCCCCCCGCGTCTTGGCGTCCTTCAAGCGCCGAACGACTTCGGCAAACGCCAGCTCCCAAACGAAATCGTGCGTCTCGCCGCCTTGGCGGCAGATCGGCTGGGTCAAGCGCGCCTGGTCGATTGATTTGTAAGAATAGCGGCCTTCATCGCACATCCACCATTGATTGACGTCCGGATTGTAGCGGGGCTTCAGGCGCATCACGCGCGCACCCTCGGCCAGATAAGGACGATCGAGAACGTAGTGGATGTCGGTGCTGCAACCGCGCGCGCATCCTGGGCAGACAGAGGGGCTGGAAGACAGATACCAAACGCGGGCCTTGAAACGAAAATCCCGGTCGGTCAAGGCGCCCACAGGACAAATGTCGACGACGTTGCCGGCATACTTGTTGTCGAGCGTTTTGCCCGGGTAGAGATTGACTTCGGCGTGGTCGCCGCGGTCGAAGATGCCGAATTCGCTGGTTTTTGAAATCTCATCGGTGAAACGCACGCAGCGGGAGCAGAGGATGCAGCGTTCCTGATCCAGCATCACGGTCTCGCCCAGCGGAACCGCTTTTTGCTTTTTGACCTTCTGCTCTTCGAAGCGGGAGTCGTAGAGCCCGTGGTCCATGTAGTAGTTTTGCAGCTCGCACTCGCCCGCCTGGTCGCAGACCGGACAATCGAGCGGATGGTTGGCCAGCAAGAACTCGAGCACGTCCTGCCGGGCCTTAACGGTCTTGTCCGACTGGGTTTTCACCACCATGCCGTCGGCCGTGGGCGTGTTGCAAGAGATTTGAAGTTTTGGGAATTTATCGATTTCGACCAAGCAGATGCGGCAATTTCCGGCGATGCTGAGGCCCGGATGATAGCAGTAGCGCGGGACGTTCATCCCCAACTGGTCGCAGGCCTGTAAAACCGTGGTCCCGGACGGAACCGTGATCTGCCGTCCGTCAATGGTGAGCGTAGGCATGACCCAACTCGCAGGTTCCTGTTTCAACGTGATGTTCGAATTCCGACCGGAATTTCCGAATGTACGACTGAATCGGCCATGCGGCGGCATCGGCAAACACGCAGATCGTCTTGCCTTCCATGTTGCCGGCGACGGCCAAAAGAACGTCCAAGTCCTGCCGGCGGCCCTGCCCTGCGGCCACCCTTTGAATGATTTTGTACAGCCTGCCGGGTCCCTCGCGGCACGGAGAGCACTGGCCGCACGACTCGTGGGCAAAGAACTTCGCGGCCGTCAAAAGCGCTTTGACCATGCAGGTGGATTCATCCATGACGATGACACCCGCCGAACCGGCCATCGTGCCGGCTGCCGTCAAGGAATCGAAATCCATGGCGACGTCGATCTCCGCCGCTGTTAGGATTTTTGCAGAAATTCCGCCTGGGACGACTGCCTTGAGTTTCTTGCCGCCGCGCACGCCGCCCCCCTGCTGCTCGATGAGCTGGCGAAGCGTCACGGAAACCGGCGCTTCGTAAAGACCGGGTTTCTCGACGTGGCCGCTCAAGCTAAAAAGCCGCGTGCCGCCCTGTTTGGGTGTGCCGATTTTCGCGAACCACTCGGCGCCGTTGCGAATGATCGGGGGAACGCAGCACAATGTCTCGACGTTGTTGACGATGGTGGGGCTTGCGAAAAGGCCGGAGATCGCCGGAAACGGGGGTTTCAGCCGCGGAAAACCTTTGCCGCCTTCAAGGGATGAGAGCAACGCCGTCTCCTCGCCGCAGATGTAGGCCCCCGCTCCGCGATGGACGGTCACCTCCCAATCCCACTTGCCTTGAACAGCTTCGCCGATCCATCCTTTTTTTCGGGCTTCCTCGATGGCGCGGACAAACCGGCGATACGGCTCGATGTATTCGCCGCGAATGTAGACGTACGCTTTGTGGCAGCCGATGGAATACGCGGCAATCAGCATTCCTTCAATGAGGGCATGCGGGTCGCGCTCCAACAGATAGCGGTCTTTGAATGTCCCGGGCTCCCCTTCATCGGCATTGACGACCAAGTATTTCGGCTTGGGTGAATCTTTCGGGATAAAAGACCACTTCTTCCCCGTTGGAAATCCTGCGCCGCCGAGACCGCGCAGATTGGCTTTGTTGATCTCATCGATGACCTGGGCCGGTGTCATGGCGGTCAAAACTTTTTTGGCCGCCGCGTAGCCGCCATCGGCGACATACGCATCAAACCAAGCGCCCCCTGGATTCTTCAGGCGTTTTGAGAGAACCATTTCAGAGGCCATCAGACGCAGTCCTGGAGCAACTTGTCCACCGCCGCACGATCGAGCGGCCCAATGTATCTGTCATTGACCTGGCACATCGGCGCAATTTCACAAGCACACAAACATTCCACGGAAGAGAGTGTGAATTTGCCGTCCGGGGTCGTTTGGCCGGCATCAATGCCCAAACGCTCTTTGAGATAGGCCATCACCTGCTCGGCGCCGCGCAGGACGCAGGGCAAATTGGTACAAACCTGGATATGATGTTTACCGATCGCCTTGGTTCGGAACATCGTGTAAAAGGAAACGACTTCGCGGATGTGGACGATGGCCACGCCCACTTTTTCGCTGACCCACTGCTCGCCTTCCGGAGGGATGTATCCGATTTTTTCTTGGACCAGGTGAAGCAGCGGCAGCGTGGCCGCTTTTTTCTGGTCGTAGCGGGCCATGATTTCTGCGGCATCTTTTTCAAATTGTTTCGAGTCAAACATGCTATCGGTCCAATTCCCCGCCGATCATATTGATCGATCCAAATGTCGGAACAATGTCCGCCATCATGTCTCCGATCACCAGGCGCCCCAAAGCCGACATGATCGGCAAACAAGGCGGCCGGCAGCGCACACGGTACGGCTTGTCAGTGCCGTCGCTGACGACAAAAAATCCAAGCTCTCCATTGGCCCCTTCTACGGGCTGATACACTTCGCCCTTGGGCGGACGAATGCCGTGCCCGTACATGATGAGCTTAAAGTGCTGCATCAAACCTTCGATGTTGCCGTAGGTGTCTTCTTTCGGAGGAAGGATCGCCCGCTTGTCCGGGGCGTTGACTTGGTTGTGAAATGCCCTGTTGCTTCCCTCCAGCACGGGGTCGGTGACCGGAGATGCGCCGCGGATCAGCGGAATGCGGCCCATCTTGGCCTCATCCACCATGTCGGCTGCAGGCATCGCCCGAGCCGCTTCATCCGCTTGCACGGCGCCTTTGGGCATCTGTTCGAAACACTGCTCGATGATCCGCATGCTCTGCTCCATCTCTTCCATGCGAACGAAATAGCGGTCGAGATTGTCGCCGTGCTGGCCCAGCGGCACTTCAAATTTAATTCGATCATAGATCAGATACGGCTGCGCTTTGCGCACATCGTAGTTGACGCCGGTTGAGCGCAAGAACGGTCCGGTGATGCCATAATTCACGGCTTCTTCGCCGGTAATCCGGCCCGTCCCTTTCATGCGGTCAACAAAGATGCGGTTGCGCGTCAAAAGCTTGTCGACTTCCTTCAAGACTTCGCGCGTCTGAGTCAGGGCCGATCGCGTTTTTTCCTCAAACCCCTCCGGCAAGTCGGCTTTCACGCCGCCCACGCGGCAGTAGCTGATCGTCAAGCGCGCGCCCGTGACAAACTCCACCAATTCCCAAAGATATTCGCGGGCCTTGATCATGTACAAAAAAACGGTAAATGCCCCCAACTCCATGGCGGAAGCGCCGATGCAGGTCAAATGATCGGTGATGCGGGAGATTTCCGAAACGATGGTGCGAATGTACTGGCCGCGCTCCGGAACGGTGATGCCCATGAGCTTCTCGACGGCCATGCAGTAGCCGACGTTGTTGATGAGCGGCGAAACATAGTTCAAACGGTCGGTATAAGGAATGACGTGATGGTAGCCGCCCTGCTCCGACATTTTTTCGAAGCAGCGGTGCAGATAACCGATTTCAACATCGACGTCCTTGACCGTTTCCCCGTCCAACTTCACGATCACACGGATGATCCCATGCATGGCCGGATGCTGCGGGCCCATGTTGAGCATCATGTCGCGTGTCTCGTACTGCGGTTCGACGGTTTCCATCAATTGACCGGTCCGATCAAAGGTTGGCGCTTGGTGACGGCATAATCTTTGCGCAACGGGTGGCCGTTAAATTCTTCGTAGAGGAGCAGGCGCTTCAGGCGGGGATGCCCTTTGAACTTGATGCCGAACATGTCCCAGACTTCGCGCTCAAACCAGTCGGCTGTTTTCCAAAGATCGGTCAGGGAATCGACGACGGGGTCCGATTCGCCCACCGGCACCCTTACCCGCACGCGCAAACCGTGTTCCAAAGAGAAGAAATGGTAGACAACTTCAAATCGGGTCTGCGGACTGGGGACTGTCGCTGCCTGGCCCATGCCTACCGGCAGGCAGGCGGCAGGCAGGCCCGCAGGGGACTGCCCCT
>JACQQZ010000024.1 GCA_016206755.1 Candidatus Omnitrophota bacterium | reverse complement strand
TTTTAAAACTTGTCAAGGGCCTACTTTAGTTGATCCATGGCGGTTGCTGCTGCATCTTGATTTCAATCTCTTTTTCCCAGAAAATCACCACAAGCCAAGTCGGGCCGGCGGCATCAATTTTGATCAAAGCTTCTCGATTTAGAGTTCTTGCGGAAACGTTGATGCGATGTTCCCCCGGCAGCAATTCGACGAATTCCTGAACACCCACCCCGCTTCCTGCCGCAACTTCCCTGGAGAATTTGTTCTCGCCGTTTACGCCGACAACAACCGCATCGGGCGCAGCGGCGGCATTCCACACATAGAGGGAAATGAGAACCGGCTCCGGAGAAGCGGGGGCCTTTGGATATTCATGCATGCTGAGGGCGGCCAGCAACCCCAGCCCCGACGCCCATCGCCTGAATCGAGCTCTTGAAAAAATCATTCATCTCTCCAGGCAAGCAGGGCGGCAGTCAAAATCCCTGCCGCCAAAAAGAAAAAAGTTTGCGTGGATCCCCATCCGTGCAACGGAACTGTTTTGAGCGTTGCGGTCAAAACGCCCATCCAGGCAAATACGATGCAGATCATTCTCAAGAATTTTCCGTTCCACGGGCGAGCCATCAAAGGGGGCGTGGCCGTCGAGACGGTGTGCCATGAGCTCACAAAAAGCAGGACGGCGATGACGATGGCAAAGATGGCCAAGATCACCACCGACAAAGAAATCACGCGCTGCTCAGCGTACCAGAACGAAAGATTGTTGGCCCACAGCCAAGTGGGAATCACGACGAAAAACCATCCCAATGAAACCCATTTCTGCCGCAATTTCAGTTTTCCCTCGGCGGCAGCGCTGCAGCGCAGCGCCCCCCACGCCAGGCAGGCGCCACCGACGGCTCCGATGGTGTGCTCCATGCATTTCCACCAATCCATCGGCCAACCCTCCAACTTCAAAGAAGGCCCCGCGCTCAGCCAAGTCATTCCGATCGGAAAACCGGCCCCCCAGCCCAGCGCCCCCCAAAACATCATGATGCCGGTGACGCGATCCCGGCGAATCACAAGAAGATAAAAAGCCAATCCTGCCCACAACAGTCCCAAGACAATGAGCAATGTTCGACGAGGACCAAAACCGGAAATCTCGAGGGTTTTAGAAAGCGGGCCGTCCATCCACCACCACGTGAGCAGCGTGGCGATAACGACGATCCACCGCTCGCTCGAGGAGCTGGATCGCAACCCCCACCCCAACCCTCCGGCCCCGAAAGAACCCCAAAGCGCGCCCACCGCCAATACGGCGATCATGGCTGCAACCGATCCATCCGATGCGCGGCCGATAAACCAGCCGTAGCTGATCGCACCCCCGACGGAAAATCCCAAAGAACACCAAACAGCCGCCCAAACCCAACGCTCTTTTCCGGTCAATGCCGCAATGCAAAGTCCTGCCATGGCCCCGACAAAAGCAGCCCCGCGCTCATGGCCATGCTGGCCCCGAACGCCCCATGCCAGACTCACGGCCAGAGCGACAATGCAAACGGTAAGAAACCGGCGGCGGAATCTAGCCACGGCTTTTTCCGGGACGCCACAGAACGTCTCTGCGGCCGTTCTGATTGGCGACCCGAGCCATGACGAAGAGAAGATCGGAGAGGCGGTTGAGGTAAATGATGACGTGCGGATTGACCGGCTCCCGATCGGACAAAGCGACGGCGTCCCGCTCGGCGCGGCGGGATACTGCGCGCGCCACATGAAGCCAAGAAGCCGCGGGGGCGCCTCCGGGGAGCACGAAACTTTCAAGCGGTTTTAGGCGGGCATTGTACAAATCAATCTTTGCTTCCAGGCGTTGCGCATAGAAAGAATCCAACCGCAATCGCGTTCGCTTCGAGGCGGATTTTGGAGACGGCGGAACGCACAGGTCCGCCCCGACATCGAAAAGATCGTTTTGAATTTCCTGGAGGAGGCGCTTGAAGGGACGGCGGGAGCAGTGGGCAATCACCAAGCCCAAAAAAGAATTCAGCTCATCCACGCTGCCGCAAGCGACAATGCGCGCATCCGCTTTGGAAACACGCGCGCCGTTTCCCAGGCAAGTGGTACCGCGGTCTCCGGTCTTGGTGCAGATTCGCGACAATACGACCATGAGTCACCCACCGGTCGCACCGGCCGACCGCGCTTTACGGTGCTTGTGTGCTCTCCAATCAGCCGCCGCTAGATGCGCTGATGAACGCGCTTGCGCATCCGCTTGGCGCCGAAAAACATTTGGGCAAAACGGGCTGCCAACTTCACATCAAACTTCTTGCAGGAAAAGACGTTGAGATACGCGGCGTTGGTCAGCTCCGAGAAATGCCCCGTGATGGAGCTGGTCTCGATGAACTGGAGAAGCGAATAGCCGGCCGTGTGCGGTTCGCTGAGTCCAAAGTACGGGGTATGGGTCTTTCCGTACTTCTTCATATCAAGAATCCGGCACATCTGGTCCACAAACTCCCGGAGTTTGCGGGCAGAGCGGATCGAAGCCGGATCGCATTCGTACATATCCAGCGTCAACTCGACGCCGTACTGATCGACTCCGGGTGCTACGCGTGTTCGAGCCGTGCCCTCACGTTGGCCGGGAGGGAAAAGGACGCTCGATGAATCGCTGGAGTGTAGTACCGACATACCAACCTCGCGCGACGGTAGCGGGCTTCCAGATGCGCTGGCGTCGCCCGCAAGGGTTGAATCTGATGAGATGCAAACAGAAACCCAAAGAACCCACCCACATAGGTGGGCACTGCCGCCACATAGGGCGCCACAACACGGAACACTTTCTTCAGCCGGGAAGCCGCCTCTGGCATCTCCGACGGCTGCAGAAACGATGATCCGGTTTGACGGACCATAATGCCGGGGCCTCTCAACACCTGAGCGACATTCCGGTAAAACTCTGTTTCAAACAAGACGGTGGCCGGCCCAATAGGGTCTGTCGAATCAATGATGGCGACGTCGAATCGCTCATCCGTTTCCCGGACATACCTGGCTCCGTCGTCAATCACAAGCTCCAGCTTGGGATGTTGAAACGCCTTGCCGCAAATTTTTGGGATGTAGCGGCGGCAAAACTTCACGACCGATGGATCAATCTCCACCATCACCACTTTTTCAACCTCGGGATGGCGCAGCGCTTCCCGGGCGATCCCGCCGTCCCCGCCGCCGATGACAAGGATTTTGCGCGGATTCGGATGGGCAAACATGGGGATGTGGGTCATCATCTCATGATAGATGTATTCATCCCCTTCCGTCGTCTGGACGATTCCATCCAGAGTCAGCGCCCGGCCGTACGCCTCGGTCTCAAGGATGCTCATCTTCTGGAAAGGGGTCTTCTCCTGGGCGATGACGCGCGTGTAAGCCAGTGCCTGCCGAACGTGCCGGTGAAGCGTTTCAGTAAACCAACGAGTCGGCATCCATCACTCCACGCTTAATTTCCATGACTTGGACCTGTTTTGGACGGAAACCTTCCTTCAAAACCGGGATGGCCTTCCGGGGGTCCATGGAGCCGCACATAAAAACATCCACAGCGGCGTACCGATGTTCCGGCCACGTGTGGATGCTCAAATGAGATTCTCCCAAGACGGCCACGCCTGAAATGCCGTTCGTGGGGGAGAAGACATGCAGATGAACGCTCAGGAGCGTTGCGCCGCACGCCTCGACTGCTTTTTCTAAGAGGCGGCGAATGGTGGTTTCATCGGTGAGATGGCTCGCGCCCCAGAGCTCGACCAAGACATGGCGGCCTGCAAAAAGCAACCCGCCTTCCTGGCACAGCGACAGCGGAGCAGCTTCTTCTGCTGCTGCTGCTTGTTTGTCACGCGTCACCGTTATACTTTCAGTGCGATCCGCCATCGAAATTAGGGCAGTATATCAAGATCAGCGCGCAGCGCAAGTATTTTTTTCACACAGCTCTTCTGAGCGCATCCACCGCTTTCGAAAAATCATCCGCCCACGGACAACCGATCTCCAACGGCCGCCGAGTTTCGGGATGCTGCAGCAAAATCCGAGACGCGTGGAGCGGCACGCGCTTCATCAGAAAGTTTCCGTCAGGATTGTAGGTGGGATCATATGCGAGCGGATGACCGATCTGGCGAAAGTGAATTCGCAGCTGATGAAAGCGCCCGGTGAGCGGGCGCGCCTCCACCAACGTGTAACGCTGAAAGCGTTCCATGACGCTAAAATCCGTTCGCGCGGATTGCCCTTCCCCGGATTTTGCCACGCGGCCTTCCGTCCACTTCGTGGAACGCTCCACGCGGCTGTTGATGACTCCGCCGCCTTTGGCAATGACCCCTTCCAAGATCGCGTGATAAACCTTGCGGAGGGTGTGCTGCTGGAATTGATCGTGCAAACTTTTGAGGGCCAGCGGGCTGCGCGCAAACAAAACGACGCCGCTGGTGTCCCGATCCAGCCGATGCACCGCCCACACGCGGTCCGGATATTTTTT
>JACQQZ010000030.1 GCA_016206755.1 Candidatus Omnitrophota bacterium | reverse complement strand
TTGGCGGTGCTTGGCGAGAAGGGGCAGGAGACGATCCCGCGGTCGGTGCGTAAACAGCTGCACCTGCATGGGGGGGATCCGCTCTTGGTGGATGTGGCCAAGGATGGCACCATCGTCCTGCGGCCGGCCGGCGTGTACCCGGTGGAGATCTACATGAAAGAGCGGCTCAAGGAATTTGCCGGAGAGAACCGCGCGACACCGAGTGAGCAACGGCAGGTCGCACGGATCGTGCGTGGTCGGTAAACCCTCCCGGCCCCGATTCTTCCTCGATGCGAATATCCTGTTCTCTGCGGCCTACGACGCGCAAAGCCGGAGCGCCTTGCTGTTTGACTTGGCGAAGGCCGGCCGCTGTACGCTCGCGACATCCAGCTATGCGAGAGAGGAAGCCCGGAGGAACTTGGCCTCAAAACGCCCGGAGGCGCTGACGGTGTTTGAGCACCGGCTCCAGGCGGTCCCCCACATTCAAGAACCGGATCCCCGCGTGATTCAACACCTCGCGGCCCGCCATATGGTGCCTGTTGAGGATGCGCCCATTCTCGCGGCGGCGATCCAGGCCGGCGTAGACGCATTGGTGACCGGCGATCGCACCCATTTTGGGCATCTCATGGGCCGGTCCGTGCCTGGCGGGTCACTCTACGTGCTGAGTTTGGCAGAGGCGCTCCGCCGGGTGCTCGCGGGGAAGTCGGATTGACGTGGTGAAGACCGGCGTGAGCTACTACGGCTGCCGCATCCCCCGGCGGTGGTGGGAATCAATTTAATAAATACACTTTATGCAGTGGATTTTAGGGAAAATTGTTACGCCGCACGCGGTCATCGCCGGCGGGGCGGTGGGGATGGACGGAGAAAAAATCTCCTACGTCGGTCCGGCGGCGACAGCCCCGCGCGACCCCAAAGATCCCTGCCTGGACGCCGGTCGGAATTGGGTCACTCCCGGCCTGATCGACGTTCACTGCCACGGGGCCGGCGGACGCGATGTCCTCGAAGCCGATCCGGCGGCGCTTCATGTCATCAGCCGCACGTTGGCGTTTCACGGCGTCACCTCTTATCTGGCGACCACGGTCGTTCGCAAACAGCAGGGCGGCACCAGGCATCTTGAAGTTGCAGCCAAAATTGCCGCCGCCGGGCCTCAGGATTGCGCGCGCATCCTCGGCATCCATATCGAAGGTCCTTACGTGAACGTCAAGCGCAAAGGAATGATTCGCCCGGATCGCATCTGGTCTCCGGACGCGGATGATTTGAAGCGACTGCTTACGGCGGCGGCGGGGCAATTGAAGATGATCACGATGGCGCCGGAGTTGCCCGGGGCGATTTCTCTTTTGCCGGTGATGCGCGATTTTGGGGCGGTCGCTTCGATGGGACACACCGACGCAACGTTTGCTCAGGCGCGCGCCGGATTCTCCGCCGGGATTGGACACGTCACCCATTTGTTCAACGCGATGCGGGAGTTTCATCATCGAGCACCGGGGGCGTTGGGCGCAGTCCTCAGTGATTCCAATGTGACGGCGCAGCTCATTATGGACGGCGTCCACGTGCACCCGTCGGCGCTTTCCTGGACGGTGCGGGCGCTGCGGCCGGAGTCCATTGTTTTAATCACCGACGCGCTTCCCTCGGCCGGTTTGCCGGACGGCCAGTATCAGTACGACGGCCGGCCTTACACCTCCAAAGGCGGCGTGGCCACCGCGCCGGATGGAACGCTTTTTGGAACGACACTCACACTCGACCGGATGGTGGCCAACGCCATGCAATTTTGCGGTGTTGATTTTCCGGCGGCCATCCGCATGGCGACGCTCAATCCGGCCCGCGCCTTGAAGATGACCGACCGGCTCGGAGAGCTCGCCCCGGGGCGCTGGGCGGATCTTGTGATTTGGAATCAGGATTGCAAGGTCGAATCCACGTTCGTCGCCGGAAAATTAATCAAATAAAGCCCCTCCCTCAGGTATACTTACTCTTGTGCGTGGATTATCTGTCTCTTTCCTCATCGCTGTTTTTACAACTGCCGCCGGCCCCGCCCAGGCGCAGTACGCGCTGCGCGCCGAGGGGGCGGCGGACGATCAAATTGCCGAAGCGCTCCGGCCGGCGGGCTCGGCGGGTTTGGAAGAGCCGGCGCCGTATCATGTCAAATCTGAAAACTTATTGTTTGGCGCCATTGAGTTTGAGCGGGTGATGGATTGGGTGAACGACTGGGCTTTTCGAAGCAAGATGGAAGAGGGGTCTTTTCCGGAAACGCTCATTCTTCGATACAACGCCGATTCCGCCGATCTGGACGAAATTGAAGTTCCGTTAGTGTGGAAAAAAAACATCACCGGCAAATGGGTTGTGTCCCTGCAGGGGATTGAATCTCCTGCCGGGTTGCCTTCCGCTCCTGTTTGGCTTCCTCCGCAACCCAGCGTTGAGGGCGATCGGTTGATTCTCACGCTTCGCCGGCCCATGGCAGAAGCCCTGGTGGAGCAGGGGATATTGGAAAGAACTATTTCTGAAGCGTCCGATCGCCCCGGCGTTTGGTATCGAATGGCACAAGCCGCTCTTCAAAAACGGAAAGAGGCACCTTTGTTTGATACGTCCGCAGGACGCGTTGCATTAATGATATCCGGTGAAGAATCTGGTGGTACAGGCGTCCTTTGTCTGGTGGGGCGCAGCGGCGTTGAGGTCTTTACTACCGACGGATTCTATTTGACCGGAAGATATGGCGTGGCTCCGGATGTTGTTGTTGAAGAAGTTCTCAAAGCCGCCGGGGTCTCTGGATTTCGGGTCGCCCGGGAAGGTTCATCCAAGCCAAGTCAAGATGAGCCCGCTCCCTTTTTATTGCGCGATCCGGGAGAAGATCAAGAAGTCAGAAAATTTACGCAAAATGCGGCAGAACTTCTTGGATTGCCATTGCCGCAGCATAAGGTTCGAGCTCCTGTGGGCCTTGCAGCCAGCCAGGCCGCTGAAATTCCAGCGGCGGATTTTGAAAAAGCGATCCAGGGCTGGATTAAAGCCGATTCACTCGATGAGCGATGGCGCGCCCTCCAGCAATGGCTGACAGAGAATCTCAATCTTTCAGAGGAAGAGCGATTGAATGCGGCTCGACTGTTGATGGAAACTCTGGAAGCATTCAATCCGTTGGGATGGAGTGAATCCTGGACTCCTCCTGTTGAAAGGCAACCTATCGTGTTGAATCTGCCCCTGCCGGCCGCTTCCCCGGGTCCCGCTTCCCCAGATCTCAGGGGCGAAAGCGGCGGAACCGCTGCAGCGGGCCGACCCGGTCGACCTTTTTTGCGGGTGGTAGAGGGGGGTGCGTCCAAGGCCAATCCCGATGCCGGATTGGAGGAATTGGCTCGAGCGATTCGATGGATAAACGATACTGGAGCAGAAGTTTTGCAACTGGACGATTCCTATGGCGAAATTATGGGTCAAGCTCAAGAAACCCTTGGAAGCGAAAAAGCTCAAGCTTGGCTGATGCGTGTTCCGCAGGCGACGAGCGGAAAAAATTATGGGCGCTATACGTTTTTTATTTATCAGGAATGGGCTACGGCTGTTACAACCAAATTTCCTTTGTATGGGGAGGGGGGTCCGACGGTGGTTCCAGTTAACCCTGATGATCTCGCAGCGAGTTTGCCCCAGATTGTCGACCGAGAGATACAGTTGATTATCTGGTCGGACCACCCGCTGGAAGTGGAGGATGATCTAACAACTCTTCCGCAATTGATTGCTGCTGCACCGGATGAGATTGGTCCAGAAGTCATTGGACAATTCTATGCGCAGAAATTATTTTCCTCCGGATCAAGGATTTTTCTGGCCACTGTTTTGCAAGATGAAGCCGGCCAGCAGTACGTTCTTTTCTACGCGTAACGGCCATGCGTAACGGTCGTTGACCAAGCCGCTCCCCTCATGCTATCGTGGCCAGCATGCCCGCCCTAAAAACCGGTGTCAGCTATTACGGCTGCCGCATTCCGTGGCGCGTCCGCGAAGACCTCGAAGAGATCAGGCGCAACCACTGCAACTTCGTCGTCCACACCTTCAGCGAAGAAGACAAAGAATTTTACGCCCAGGCGATGGCGCGGATTGTCAAAGACACGCGCGACTTAGGGTTGGAGACGTGGCTGGACCCGTGGGCGGTGGGACAGGCGTTCGGCGGGGAGACTTACTCCGGCCTGGTGATGAAGCGCCGGGATCTGTGCCAAATCAGCGCCACCGGCGAACAGCTCCCCATCTGCTGCCCCAATCACCCGGAATTCCGCGCCTATTTGGCGCAATGGACGAAAGTCTCCGTCGAGATCGGCGCGCAGGTCCTTTTTTGGGATGAGCCGCATTTTCACATCTATCCGGAGGATGGCACCGGGCCAGGCGGGAACGCTTGGGCCTGCCGGTGCTCTATTTGCCTGGAACTTTACAAAAAGCGCTACCACGAAGCGATGCCGGCGGCTCAAACAGCGCAGGTGCGGGAATTCAAGGAGGAGTCCCTGATCGATTTTCTGGCGTTTTTATGCCGGGAGGGCCGAAAGCATAAAGTTGCCAACGCCATGTGCTACCTTCCATTTGAGAATTCCTCGACTTACAGCCATTGGGAGAAGGTGGCCGCCCTTCCGGAGGTTGACGTCATCGGCACGGACCCTTATTGGAGACCGCATCAGAAAGATGTCGCCCGGCATGTCGGCCGCTCCGCCGCCCGGATCGCCAAGCTGGCCCAGCAGTATAAAAAAGAAGGCCAAATCTGGATTCTCAATTTCAACATCAAGCAGGGGGAAGAGGGGCGCATTCCGGAGGCGATCGAAGCCGCTTACCAGGCAGGGATACGCAATCTCGCTGCTTGGAGCTATTACGGGGCCGGCTACATTTCGCTGGCCAGCGACGATCCTAAAAAAGTATGGGAAACACTGGGAAACTCTTACGCCGGTCTTCAAGCCAAGAGTCGCGGTTGACGCTTTCAAGCCGGATGTGGTACGGTGAGTGCGCTGATTTCACCCTGAACTTCCCCGGAGGGGCGCCATTTTGATGACCCGAGAACTCGACGAACATCGCTTGTCGGATCGTGAACGTAAAAATCTGTCCATTCTGGATGCGATCAAGCGTTACGGCCCGATCTCCCGCACCGACATTTCCAAGCTGATCAAGCTCAACATCGTCACCGTTTCCAACTACGTCAACCATTTCATCAAGCAGGGGTTAGTC
>JACQQZ010000008.1 GCA_016206755.1 Candidatus Omnitrophota bacterium | reverse complement strand
TCTCAAGAAAACGCTGAACGACGGGATCCGCCATTTCTGATAACCTCCAATACAACTTCCGCTTTCTCCACCTATCGAGACACCTCATGAAGAATTTCAGGCGGCCCGTTCATAAAGCACCTTTCCCTCACGCGCAGCAGGCCGGATGACCGTTCCGATCATGTCCCGATCTCGGTTAAACTGCTCCGGTGTCACAACGAGCAAATCTAAAGGTATTTCCCGATCAGCCAGAGAAATATCAATTTCTGTGGCCTTCTGCCGGCGGGACCCCTGCACGTTCATGACTACAAGCAAGTCCACATCGCTGTCCGGGCCAGCCGTGCCGCGCGCATGGGAACCGAATAGAATGATTTTTTCCGGATGAAACTGCTCAACGATACGTCGAACCATTTCATCGATCTTTTTCTAAACAGCCAGCTCTGACATCCGCGCCTACCCTCTCTAATCTTCCATTTTCGGATCGCGAAGCATCAAATCGCGCACGGCGTCTTTCGGCGATTTGCCTTCATACAAAACATGGTGCACTTCTTCGGAAATAGGAAGCTCCGTGCGATAAGTTTTTGCCAGCTCGACGGCGGAGAGAACGGCCACCGCCCCTTCGGCCACCTGCTCCGTCGAGACTTGCACTTCTTTCAAAGTTTTGCCCCGAGCCACCGCCTCGCCGAGCTTCCGGTTGCGGCTGTGCGGGCTGAAACAGGTGGTGGCCAAATCCCCCACGCCGCTGACGCCGGCAAAGGTTTCGCGCCGGGCGCCCATGGCGCACCCCAAGCGCGACATCTCCGACAATCCGCGCGCCAACAGCGCCGACTTGGTGTTGGAACCAAAGCCCAAGCCGTCGGAAATCCCCGCGGCGATGGCGATGATGTTCTTCAGCGCCCCTCCGAGCTCAACGCCGATGATGTCGGTGCTGCTGTACACTCGGAACCGGTCGGTCATAAAAAGTTCTTGTGCTTCCCGGGCCAAGCTGATGTCGTTGGCCGCGGCCACCACGGTCGTCGGAATTCCACGGGCGACTTCCTGCGCGATGGACGGACCGGAAAGCGCCGCAACATCGTTGCGTTTCCATGCCGCCCCCACCACCTCGGACATTCGCTCGTGGGTGTCCGGGTCCAGCCCTTTGACCACACTGACGATCAGCTTCGAGTCGGCGCGATCGATTTTTTCAAGCGTCCGGCGCAAATAAAGAGACGGGACTGCAATGACAATGGCTTGCGCGCCCTGAACGGCCTGCTTTAAATCCGCCGTCAATCGAATGGAGGAAGGAAGAGCAACTCCCGGCAAGAATTTCGGATTTTGCCGGGAAGATTCAATCTGGCGGACGTAATCCGGAAAGGCCCCCCACAAGGTAACCTGGGCGCCCTTGCCCGCCAACAGGATGCTGAGCGTGGTTCCCCAGCCGCCGTCCCCCAATACCGTAACGCGTTGAATGTCCACATGTTACCTCAGAATCATGTACTGTAACATGGGGGGCCGTGCCCGTCAATCGAGGGGGGGCCAATCGAGGGTGGTCAATCCAGGGCAGCCAACCAGGGGAGCTTTCAGCTTTTCGGGAAGCCGGAAACCTGCAGAAGACCGATAAAGAGCGTCGCGTAAAATGCGACCAAAACAAAGGTCACAAAAAGGGCAACGACCATTAGGGTGATGTGCAAAATGATTCCGACGGAATCCCGCGCATCTTGGATAATCTCCAGGGTCAACCGCTCAAAATAGCGGTCGAGCATCAGTTCGAGCTGCCCGCTGGCCCAACCCACAGAAACAATCTGCGCGCCCGCCGGAGACAGCACCGGAATGGCTGCCAACGCCTCGGGGATCGGTACTCCGTGATCCAAATCGACAGCCGCATCCAGCAATCCCTGGCGCACGCAGAGATTGGCCATCGAGCGGGCAAGCGTCTCCAACCCCATCGGTATGGAAGCTCCCTGACCCACCACAATTTTTAGACCATGCACGATGCGCAAGAGTTCATATTTGCGGATCAAGATTCCGAAGGCGGGCACTCTTAAACGGCATTGATCCAAGAAAAGCCGCCCGCGAGAAGTTTTGAAATATTGCGCGACAATGAGCGCCGCCAAAAACAACAACGTCATGAGCAGCGTCAATGCCGTCAATAAAAGCCGCTCATGATTGATGTACCATCCCAAGGGACCGGGCAAGAGGGCGCCCATGGACACCACGTATTCAACGATGCGCGGGAGCACTCCAAAGAGAAAAACGCAAATGGCGATCGTTCCCGCAGCCGCAGTGAGTGCCGGCGTCATCAAAGCGGAAAAAAACTGCAGGCGCAAGCTGGTGCGCTCGGCAATGTACCGGTGAAGCAAGCGCAGGATTCGCGGAAGATCTCCTCCCTGCTCCGCCAATACAATAAACGCTTCCCACCACGCCGGAAAAATTTGCGGGTAGGCGGTGATCATGGTGCTGAGCTTAAAACCGCGCTCAACACCGTCGGCCATC
>JACQQZ010000020.1 GCA_016206755.1 Candidatus Omnitrophota bacterium | reverse complement strand
CGATCGAGTGCCGCATCAACGCCGAAGATCCGGACAATAACTTTTCTCCCTGCCCAGGCCAGATCGCGTTTTATCATCCCGCCGGCGGGCCGAACGTTCGGGTGGACAGCCATGTTTATACCGGTTATCGTATTCCACCCTTCTACGACTCCATGATCGCCAAATTGATTGTGTATGGAAAAAATCGAAAAGAAGCGATCCAGACCATGCAGCGGGCTCTCTCCGAATTTACGATTGATCCGATCAAGACCACCATCCCGTTCCATCAGACGGTTTTGGGCAACCCTGACTTTCTCAGCGGGAAATATTCCACCAACTTCGTCAACCATCTGCTGGGAGTTTCTCAGACGGAATAAAAGGAGGGCGGGCATGGCCGGACTTGTGCGCATCAACAACGAGGCAATCGCGCGCATCGCCTCCATCGCCGTCAAAGAAGTTCCGGGCGTGGTTGGGGTCAGTTCCGGTTTTCGGATCGGCCGGTTTTCCATTTGGGGCGGCGTGCGCGTTGACGCGAATGAAACCGAGATCAAGATTCGAGTGCCGATTGCGGTCGAATACGGCGTTCATCTGCCGCGGGTGGCTGTGGAGGTGCAAGAGCGGGTTCGGGAAGCGGTCAGTCGTATGACTGACATCAACGTCATTGAGGTGGATGTCAGCGTTCAGGAGATCAAAGAAGCGTCTCTGCGAGGGGGTGTCCGATGAGACTGTTGATGCGGATCATCACCATTGTTTACATGGCCATTTTCACGGCGCTGGGGGCATGGCTGGCCGCATTTGCCTTGCACCTTGTGCCGGTCGACACGGTGGCCATTTTCTTTCAAACGATCTACGACGATCAGAATTTCCGGGTGGCGTGCGGACTCATCGGTACCGGTGTTATTTTGTTTAACCTCATGGTGTTTCAGTTCTCCTGGGCCCGTTTTCAGCGCCAACGAACCATTGCATTCACCAATCCGGATGGCGATGTGACCATTTCACTTTCGGCCATCGAGGACTTTATCCGGCGCGCGGCCAGACAGATCCCGGACATTCGGGATCTGAAGTCGGACGTGCTGGCCACCAAGAAGGGCATCGAAGTCACGGCCCGCGTTTCCTTAGGCTCCGAATCGCACATTCCTGAAGTGACGGAAAAGATCCAAGGCCTCATCAAGATGCGCGTGCAGGAAATGCTGGGCATCGAAGACCCGGTCTTGGTGCGCATCCATGTCTCAAAAATTGTGACCCGGGAGGAGGGGGAAATGCCGCCCAAGCCGCACCGCCCGGAGTCAAGCGGCCCTTCTTCCCGGTGGATTCCGGAAGATTCAATCCGGGGTTCTGATTACGGAGTGCGGGAGGAGTCATGAGGAGCTCTCCATGACGGCCGTCAAGAGGATTGGCGTATTGACGGGGGGCGGAGATTGCCCGGGCTTAAATCCGGTCATTCGAGCGGTGGTGCGCCGTGCCGCAGCCGAAGGGATTGAAGTGCTCGGATTCATGAACGGCTGGAAGGGCCTGGTGGAGAATAAGACCACGCTGCTCGATTTAAACGCCGTTTCCGGCATCGTCCACCGCGGCGGCACCATTTTGGGAACGTCCCGCACCAATCCTTACAAGAAGCCGGAAAATATTGAAAAACTCCGCGCCAATTTTAAATTCCTCAATCTCGATGCGCTGATCGCCATTGGGGGCGAGGATACGCTGGGGGTTGCCACCAAGCTTGTCGCGGAAGGGTACAGGGTGGTCGGCGTTCCCAAGACCATCGACAACGATCTTTCCGGGACGGATTACACTTTCGGTTTTGATACTGCCGTCAACATTGCGACCGAGGCCATCGACCGGCTTCACACCACCGCTGAAAGCCACCATCGCATCATGGTGGTCGAAGTCATGGGCCGCCATGCCGGCTGGATTGCGATGCATTCCGGTTTGGCGGGCGGTGCGGATGTCATTCTGATCCCCGAATTCCGGATTGACGTCGATGAAGTCTGCACGGCCATCCAAAAGCGCCACGCGCGCGGCAAGCTTTTTTCCATCGTTGTCGTTGCGGAAGGCGCTGAATTCAAGCCGGAGGGCGGTGGTGCCGCGTCCGGTGGCGGCAGCCACGACTCAGAGATTACAAGTGGTGCCGCGTCCGGTGGCGGCAGCCACAAGCCGGGCCAGGTGGTTTCTCAGGCGCAAGGAAAGCTGGATGAATTTGGCCACCTGCGCTTGGGGGGCGTCGGGCAAGCCATCGCTCAAATGATCGAAGAGAGGACCGGTTACGAGACCCGCGTGACGGTGCTCGGGCATATCCAGCGCGGCGGCACTCCGACGGCCTATGATCGCGTGCTGGGCACCCGATTCGGCGTCAAAGCCGTGGAGCTTGTTTTAAAAGGTGAATTTGGAAAGATGGTCAGTCTTCAGGGAACAGAAATCGCAGCCGTCCCCATTGCCGAAGCCACAGGAAAATTAAAAACAGTCGATGCGAAATTCTATCAGCTCGCCAAAGTTTTCTTCGGCTGATCTTCAAAAGGCAGTCCGCGCCGTCCTTCAGGAGAGCATCGCCGTCAAGCAGGCGGTGCTCAAGTCCCAAGTTGCGGCAACCGCCCGGGTGGCCGCGGTCATGATCGGATCCATTCGCAAAGGCGGCCGCGTTTACTTTTTTGGAAACGGCGGTTCCGCGGGTGACAGCCAGCATCTGGCCGGCGAGTTTTTGGGAAGATTCCTGCGGGAGCGAAAGGCGCTGCCCGGCATGGCGTTGACCACCGACGGTTCCACCCTGACTGCCGTGGCCAATGATTACGGTTTTGAAGAGGTCTTCGCCAGGCAAATCGAAGGATTGGGGCGCCGTGGAGACGTTGCCGTGGGGATTACCACCAGCGGGAATTCGCGCAATGTCTTAAGGGCTTTCAAGGTTGCCAAGTCCATTGGAATGACGACGGTGGCTTTGACCGGCGGCAAAGGGGGCCAGGCGATCGGGGTTGCCGACCACAGCATCGTTGTTCCTTCTCACAGCACCCCGCGCATTCAAGAAGCGCACATCACAATCGGACATGCCCTCTGTCAGTTGGTGGAAGCGGCCATCGGTTGCCCCGACTCTCACGGCCACGCGGATTAGCCGTGGCGACCCGCAAGAAAACCGTTGCTTTTACCAACGGCTGCTTCGACATTCTCCATGCGGGCCACGTGGATTATTTGGAGAAGGTCAAGCGGTTGGCGGATGTTTTGGTGGTGGGACTCAACAGCGACGCCTCTGTCCGGCGTTTGAAAGGTCCGGGCCGGCCCGTCAACGCCGTCGAAGACCGCGCCCGTGTTCTGTTGGGGCTCAAATCGGTGGATCGAGTCGTTGTTTTTGAAGAGGATACCCCTGAACGTCTGATTCGGAAAGTTCGGCCGGATCTATTGGCCAAAGGGGCGGATTGGAAAGCCGGCGACATCGTTGGGGGAGATTTTGTGAAGTCCTATGGCGGCAAGGTTGTTCGCATCCCTCTTTTAAAAGGCCGCTCCACAACAGGTACCATTTCCAAAAGTGCCAGGTTCATTTCTCCAGTCCGGCGCGTTCTACGCAACCATCCTCCTCGGGTCTGATGCCCGCCGCCCGCGCTGACCGCAAGCTCCTGAGAATTCTCGATGCTAATTTTAACCGCGCCCGGGAGGGATTGCGCGTCTGCGAAGATGTGGTTCGCCTGGGTTACGATCATCGTCTTCTGACCCAGCAGCTCAAGCGTTTGCGCCACGGCCTGAACCGCGCGGCGGGCGCTTTACCTGTTTCGTGGCGAGAGCTCCTGGATGCCCGAAGTTCCGGCAGCGATGTCGGTCGCGCCCAACCTCATTTGACCTCTCAACGCGAAGCCGGCATTAAAACACTTTTCAGGGTCAACGCCCAGCGCGCCAAGGAAGCTCTGCGCGTTTTAGAAGAGGCCGCCAGACCT
>JACQQZ010000017.1 GCA_016206755.1 Candidatus Omnitrophota bacterium | reverse complement strand
TTCAAGTTCCTAACGCAACAGGCGTACCGTAAAATACCTTCCGCAGGGTCTTAAATCCCAGTATCTTCCTGGGTTGTTGAAAAGGAATGGGTCAGGATTCAGGGATGCCGAGGTCTCTGCAGATTTTGCGGGCCAGCCAATCGTTGATCTCAGTGTGCCGCGGTACAGAAGAAGTTTTTTGGGCAGATGGATTCCAATAAATGGAGTGCCGGCCACCTTCACGCAGAAGTACGCAACCGTGTCTGCTGAGATGGCGCAGGAGTTCTTTACGCTTCATTCAACAGCAATAGAAATAGGTTCTTCGATGGCGTGCTTGCTGTGAGCTTTGTGGGCGAGGGCTCGATTGGTTTCTAAGACAAGGATCAACGCTTCTTTAAGGTTTCGCTTCACTTCTGCAAGGGTTTTCCCTTGAGTATTGACCCCGGGAATTTCTTCTACGTAGCCAACGTACCACCGACCTTCTTTCATATAGACTGCAGTAAATTGTCCGATCATACGATAAGTGTATCATGTCAAAAGAGATTTTCGTCTAGAACCGCGAAAATGCTGGTGCCAGAGGCGGGCGGCGTGGATGTCTTTGCGGATCTGCTGCAGGAGCAGCTCAACGGAAGAGAATTTCTTCTCGGCGCGCAGACGGGTGCCGAAATAAACCTGAACGGATTTGCCTCGCAAAGCAGGGGTCTTTTTGCTCAAGAGATGGACTTCCAGGATTGGGGTTTTTGGGGGAGGACGGTCAACTGTGGGACGCACACCTAAATTGGCGACTCCTTTTGCAGGGATGGAGCCGGGCCATTTCATCCAGACGGCGTAGACACCGTTCGGGGGCAGTAGACCGGTTTCCACTTGGACATTGGCCGTCGGGACTCCGAATTTTTTGCCGCGGCCGGCTCCGCGCACAACGGGGCCTGTCACCTGCGGAGGGCGACCCAAGCAGGCAGCGGCGGCGGCAAGCTTTCCTTTTTCAATCAAGGCGCGAATCGTACGCGAGGCCACCCGCCGGCCTGCCACGCGCACAGGGCCGGCCACGTGAACCTTAAAACCGAACCGCCGTCCCAATTCTCTCAGCGTTTCAACGGTTCCGCTGCGCTTATGCCCAAATCCAAAATCGTGCCCAACCACCACCTCGCTTGCGTGCAAGCGCTCGACCAACAACCGCTGCACAAATTGCTCCGGCGTCCATCGGGACACCGCACGCGTAAACCTTAAAACCTCCGGGCGTTTGATTCCCAATTTTCGGAATTCTTCCAAGCGCTGAGATAAGGAAAGCAACAGCGGAGGGGTGTAGGCCGGGGCAACAATCGCAGCCGGGTGGGGATAAAACGTCAGCGCGGCCGGGATGGCTTTAAGCGCTTTGGCTCGGCCAACGGCGTATTTCAAAATTGCCTGATGGCCGCAATGAACGCCGTCGAAAATTCCGATGGCGACCACTGTTTTTCGGGGATTCACAGCAAAAGCTTTTCGATGGTCCGAGAATCCATGGACTCCAATTCCGAAAGCGTCTTGGCGGCGGCAAGCGTCCAAGAGCCGACTCGCGTCCTGCGAAGAGCGCTGAGCGTTCCCCCGCAACCGAGCGCTTCCCCGATGTCATGCGCCAAGGTGCGCACATACGTTCCTTTTGAGCAAGCCACGCGAATGGAAATCTGAGGGGTTTTGAAATCGCATACTTGAAGCGTTGAAACGTTGACGCGGCGGCGCTTCTCCGGAACGGCGATCCCTGCGCGCGCAAGCTCATAACCGCGCTTGCCTCCGAAACGCACTGCCGAGAATACCGGGACCACTTGCTCAATTTCTCCTGAGAAGCGACGGCATGCTTCTTCAATTTTCGAAAGGGTCAGCGTTGGAACGGGACGCTCGGAGAGGATTTTGCCTTCGATGTCATGCGTGTCGGTGGTCAGGCCCAGCAAGATCGTGCCTTCGTATTCCTTATCCAGGGACAGGAGCTGATCCGCCGATTTGGTGACGCGTCCCATCAAAATCAGAAGAACTCCGGTGGCCATCGGATCGAGCGTCCCGCCGTGCCCGATGCGGACCCCTGGAAAAATACGGCGCATCCGGTTGACGACGTCGTGGGACGTCATGCGGGCCGGTTTATCGACGATGAGCAGTCCGTCCATTGCGCTTGGGAAGATGTTTTTGAATTTCGGCGAGCATCTTTTGGCGGGCTTGGGGCAGCGTGCCGGAGACGGTGCAACCGCTGGCAGCCATGTGCCCGCCCCCTCCGAAAACACGGGCAATTTTATCGACATCCACTGCGCCCTTCGACCGCAAGCTGCAGCGGACCTCCCCTTTTTGAGGCGGTTCGCGCATGGCAATGGCCACTTCCACGCCTTTAACGGCGCGCGGGTAATTGACCAGCTCATCAATGACTTCCGATCCGACCTTGCGCATGAGCGCCCTGGGCACTTCGACCCACGCCACGCGCCCGTCGGGCGTGGACTTGAGCGACGTTAAAATTTCCCCCAGCAGTCGCAAATCCTTCAGGCGATGCGCCTCGTAGAGATGCTGTGAAATGATCATCGGATTGATTTTGCCGATTTTTAAGAGGTCGGCGGCGATCCGGTGAACGGCGGAGTTGGTGTTGCGATATTTAAAAGAGCCGGTGTCTGTCACCAAGGCGGCATACATGCAGACCGCCGCCGCCTTGGAAATCGGCACATGCATGGCACGGTGCAAGCGGTAGATCATTTCTCCTGTGGCAGCAGCAGCCGGATCCACCCAATTGATGTGGCCGAATCTTTCGTGGCTGACGTGGTGGTCAATGCTGATCAAGCATTTGGCCTGCCGCAGCAAATGACCGATGCCGCCGACGCGCGCAAAGACCGGCACATCCACCGTCAGGGCAATCTCCGGCTTCCATCCTTTGGGCAGTGTCCTTAAAACAGTTTCGGAGCCGGGCAAAAATTCCAGCGCCCCAGGCGTGCCGCCGTCGTTGACCACCTTGACTTCTTTGCCGAGCTTGCGCAACAGCTCCTTCAAGGCCAGGGCCGAGCCCAATGCATCCGATTCCGGGTTGATGTGGGCTGAGACCATAAATCGCTTATTTCTGCGGATCGCTTCGGTGACTTTTTTCAAGCTCATTTTTTCAAGCTCATGAAGCCGTCTCGGAATCCGGCCGGGTGGACTCCAACAATTGCTGAATGCGGATCGATTCCCGGATGGAAGGATCGTACTGAAAACGCAGCTGCGGCGTTGAGCGGATTTTCAGGCGCTCGCCAAGCAGCTTGCGGATGTAAGGCGTG